>QKMY01000043.1 GCA_003242895.1 Candidatus Margulisiibacteriota bacterium | reverse complement strand
ATATTTTCTCACCAATTAGGTGATCCTTGTTTGACTCTATTTTTCAATATCACTACAATGTTTTTTTGAGTTGATATAGTTCTCTGTTTAGGAGTTGGGGTGCAGCAGTTTTTCCTATTGCTTCTTGTATATAGTTTTTCTAAATTTTATGAACAATTAAAACATTGTTCGAATTTACCGGAATAATGTATAATATCCTTCTCAATATATTGTAAGTATGGAGGATATCGATATGCAAAAAATAGAGATGCTGTATGAAGGTAAAGCGAAAAGGATATATAAAACTGAGCAATCAGATCTATATATTTCCGAGTTTAAGGATGATGCTACTGCTTTTAATGGAGCAAAAAAGGGAACAATTGAAAATAAGGGTGTTGTAAATACAAAAATATCTGCAAGGCTATTTGAGCTGTTAGAAAAAAATGGTATCCCTACTCACTTTGTTAAGTTGTTGTCAGAAAATGAGATGCTTGTAAAGAAAGTGACCATTATTCCTATTGAGGTTGTTATTCGTAATATTGTCGCAGGAAGTATGGCAAAAAACCTGGGACTAAAAGAAGGGCTACCCCTAGCCTATCCTGTTCTTGATCTTTATTATAAAGATGATTCTCTTAATGACCCGATGATTACGGAATATCATGTAAAAGCCCTGAACTATGCCTCAGATGAAGATATGAATACAATTAAAGTTATGTCGCTAAAGATAAATGAGATATTAAAAGGTTTTTTTAAATCCTGTGGAATTGACTTGGTTGATTTTAAATTGGAGTTTGGGAAAACAGTTGATGGGAACGTAGTCCTTGCTGATGAAATATCGCCAGACACCTGTAGGTTTTGGGATAGTCAGACCGGAGAGAAGCTCGATAAGGACCGATTTAGAAGAGATCTTGGTAATGTCGAAGGAAGTTATCAGGAAATGCTTCGAAGAGTTACGAATTACTGATAGTAACCTTAAAGTTATGTATATTCACACAAGCGGGAAAATGCGATATAATTCAGCAAAATAGTAGCTTTAAGTATGGCAATTATTTATATTCTGGCAAGTGAATAATTAGGAAAAACAGGGGGTGTTTTGAGATGAAAAAAGGATCGTATTTTGGCGGCTTTCTTTTAGGTGGGATTATCGGGACTGCAGCTGGATTGCTTTTTGCGCCGCAGTCAGGGAAAGAAACTAGAGAGTGGTTAATCAGGGCAAAAAAGGAGCATCAAGACCTTATTGACGAAACGAGGGATGCTGCTGATAAGCTTATACAGAAAACAAAGAAGTCAATCGAAGAGAGTATGGAGAATTTGTCCAAGAGTATAGAACAAAAAGAAAATAAGATGGAAGAATCGCAGCAGCAAAAGGAAAGTACTGAGATATAGTAAAAAAACTTTCTAAAGGAGAAAAGTATGGCGGATTGGCTTAGTATAACATGGATTATTGTCGGAATTGTAGTAATATGCGTATTGTTGTTTTTCATTCCGATCCTCGTAGAGGTTAGAAAAACATTGAAAGCTTATAGAGTCATCAGTGAAAGAATCGAACTGGTTACTGATGTTAAAGGATGGTTGAATTTTGCTAATTTCTTTAAAAAAGAGAAAAAAAGAGACAAGATTTAATAATAGTTATTAACTAATTATACGATTAATGATATTATAAAGGCGTTCCATTAGGACGCCTTTTTTTGCACATTTTAATCTCTAATAACAAAAAATTTAAAAACATGTTCTTTTGTCAAATATATCGTTTTGACTTTATACAAGATAGTTTATGAATAATAGAATGAAGTGAGGTCATTATCAATGAAAACTGAAGATGTTAGGAAACAATTCATAAAGTACTTTGAGGAAAAAGGGCATACTTATGTACATGCTGCCCCGGTTGTTCCTGTTGGAGATCCTACCCTTCTATTTACGAATGCAGGAATGAATCAGTTTAAAGATGTTTTTCTAGAAAAAGGGACTAGACCGTTCAAACGTGCTGTAAATAGCCAGCCTTGTATTAGAGTTTCGGGCAAACACAATGATCTGGAAGAAGTTGGACATGATACTTATCATCATACGTTGTTCGAGATGCTTGGAAATTGGTCTTTTGGTGATTATTATAAGAAAGATGCAATAATGTGGGCCTGGGAATTGCTGACAGAAGTCTATAAAATACCGAGAGAAAAATTGTACGCAACTGTCTATCATACCGATGAAGAAGCTGAGAGCCTTTGGACAAAGCATACTGATATCGGAAAAGACAGAGTATTACGTTTTGGAGACAAAGATAATTTCTGGGAAATGGGTGAAACTGGTCCTTGTGGTCCATGCTCTGAGATCCATATAGATCGAGGCGAGGACTATTGCGATAAGAAAAACGACAAAGACCATGTATGTGGCGTTAATGCCGGCTGCGCACGATATATTGAGTTATGGAACCTTGTATTTATTCAATATAATCGCGATAGTTCCGGGAAACTTACTGAATTGCCCAGTAAGCATGTTGATACGGGTGCAGGGTTGGAGCGTCTAACGGCAGTGCTTTCTGGCGTCATGTCTAATTATGACATCGATGTTTTTAGGACGATCATCAGTCACATTGAGCAGCTTTCTGCTGTTATGTATACGCAGGAATATGGCATTCCTCATCGCGTAATAGCTGATCATATCAGGACATTGACGTTTGCTATATCCGATGGCGTTATCCCTTCGAATGAAGGCCGTGGATATGTTATTCGAAGAATACTACGAAGAGCTTCGAGGTATGGTAAGAAAATTAATTTTAAAGAACCGTTTCTCCATAAACTTGTTCCCGTAGTTGTTGAAGTTATGGGGAATGCTTTTCCTGCTATCAAAAACCGAGCTGAATACATCTCAAAGGTAATCAAATCGGAAGAGCAGAGTTTTTCTGCAACCTTGGATAAGGGTATCGAGATCTTTAATCAATTAACTGAAAAGTTGAAGAAAGAAAATAAATCAACTATTTCAGGTGAAGATGTTTTTAAGCTCTATGATACCTACGGGTTCCCTCCTGATTTAACAGAGCTTATGGCAAAAGAAATCAATATTAAGGTTGATATTGTCGCTTTTGAGAAGGAAATGGAAAAGCAAAAAGAAAGGGCCCGTGCTGCAACGTGCTTTGTCTCTGAAGATTCTGATGCCTTTAAGCCAATTGGAGGAGAAGCTATTATTGCCAGGACCGAAGAGGAAAAGTTAAGCATGGCACGGCATCACACTGGTACACACCTGCTACAAGCTGCCCTGAGAGATGTTCTTGGCGCACATGTCGCTCAGGCAGGGTCTATGGTCTCCCCGGAGAGGCTACGGTTTGATTTTAATCATTTTGAAGCATTAACAGAAAATGAGTTGGCTTGTGTAGAGACACTTGTTAACGAAAAAATAATTCAGAATATTAGAATAGAAAAATTTGAAGAGAGCTATGCCAAGGCACTTGAACTTGGTGCTTTAGCTTTTTTTGGCGAAAAATACAGCGATATCGTTAAAGTTGTTAAAATTGATGATTTTAGTATAGAGTTATGCGGAGGGACCCATTTAGATTATACGGGACAGATAGGCTTGTTCAAAATAGTCTCGGAGAGCGCAGTAGCTGCCGGGGTACGAAGAATTGAGGCAGTTGCCGGAGCTCCTGCTGTGCAGTATGTCCAAAATAAGCTCAGTATTATTAAGGAGCTGACAAACGTTTTAAAGTCACCGGATAATAAACTATCCGCAAAAATATCAGAAATACTTGAGCAAGCTAAGCAGAAGGAAAAACTCATAGATAAACTAAATATGGAGTTGATTAATCAATCAATTCCATCGTTAATTGAACATGCAGAGCTATATGGAAATACCAGAGCAGTTGTAAAAAAATTTACTGATACTGATAACAAATCGCTTCTGGCGATATCTGATGAATTAATGAACCGAATGTCATCTGGTATCGTATTTCTGGCTTCAGTTATTGACGATAAGGTGCTATTTATTGCCAAGGCAAGTAAAGATTTGGTTGAAAAAAAACTAAGCTGTGATGAGCTCGTTCGCGCGGCTGCATTGATTTGCGGTGGAAGTGGCGGTGGAAGTCCTCTCCGGGCACAGGCCGGCGGAAAACTTCTTCAGAATGTCGATCAAGCACTTACTAAGGTTGAAACAATCATCAGAGAAAGGCTATCATGAATAGACTATTAGGTATTGATTATGGCGAAAAGCGTATCGGGGTAGCACTGTCAGATCCATTACAGATTATTGCATCCCCTTTCAAAGTTGTTGCTAACGATAACAAAGCGATATCAGAAATTAAAGAAATAATTAAGGAATACGACGTTTCTGAGATTGTTGTTGGAAGACCGATTAATTTAAAGGGTGCAGAAACTGCATCGACAATTAAAGCGAGAGAGTTTAAAGAGAAATTAGAACAAGAGATTTCTCTTCCTATAGCATTCTGGGATGAACGGTTATCAACAAAATCAGCCAATAATGCGCTTCTTGAGGGTAATGTTTCGCGAGGTAAAAGAAAGCAACTCGTAGACAAGATCGCAGCTGTTTTTATTCTACAGTCTTATATGGATTGCAGAAAACGAAAATAATTTCCAATAAGAGATACGTATACATTCGTTACTAGAAGTGCTAGACTGCCAGCCAACATTAATTGGGGTTGATATATGGTTAAACAATCTGATAATTGGTCAAAGAAAGTAAATAATATCATCGACAATATTCGTTTTGGGACAGCGAAATTCCGAACTGCTTTTGAAGCGAAGCTAAAATTGATTTTTGTTTCGCTCAATAAACGTAAAGATGTTCGAAAAAATCTCGAAAACGGACTGCTCTCGTATTTACCGGCTACAGAGGTAACTAATCAAAAAATAGAAACTCAAAAGAATAACCTGAGAACCTTTAGTCCAAAAAAAATAATACTATTCTTTTTGGGTGTTTGCCTTTTTACTGCTTTGCTAATCAGTACTGTTTCTTATTATATTTTGGTTGATACTGTGGATCCGGTTAATGTACAAACGGTAGTGTTCAAAGTGCCGCAAAACACCTCAGCGCAAGATATCGCGATAAGATTATACGACCAGAAGTTAATTAAGCACCCTATTATATTTAAAGTAGCTCTTAAACTGTTGAAAGCAGATAAGAACTTGCACGCTGGTATATTTGAGTTAACAACAAATATGAATATCAAACTAATAATCGAATATATAACTGGAAAGAAAGGGTTTTCCTCTATCACGTTTACTATTCCTGAAGGATTCAGCATGCGGGAAATTGCGGATCTTTTGGAAAAGAACCAAATTGTTTCTGCTAACGAATTTATGGAATATGCAAGCTATGGTGCAGTAGGAACGCTTGCCGAGCAATACGAGTTCCTGTCTAACTCTCCTATTTCTTCCCTGGAAGGCTATCTGTTCCCTGATACTTATACGGTGGTGCCTGGTTTATCGCCTCATCAGATAGCTAAAATGATGGTCGATCGATTTAATGATAAAATTTATGCATATTATAAAAAAAATCAGAGTCAATCGGCAACGTATAAAGAAAAGCAATTAACCCTTCATGAATTATTGACGTTGGCATCAATCGTTGAAAAAGAAGCTGTGATCGACAAAGAGCGTAGTCTTATTGCTGAAGTATTCATTAACAGGCTTGAAAAACGTATGCTTTTTGGTGCTGATCCGACAGTTAAGTATGCTCTCAATGAGCCAAGAAAAAAGATTGTTACCTTTGCAGATATTAAGATAGACTCACCGTACAACACCTATAAGAATCCCGGATTGCCTCCTGGTCCGATAGCATCCCCGGGTATTAAGTCTTTCGTTTCGGTTCTTTTTCCGGCCAAGAGTAAATATCTTTATTTTATTGCAAAAGGTGATGGTACTCACTGTTTCTCTTTTAATGAAAAGCAACATAATGCATTGAGAGCTAAACTGGGATACGATATGGTTCGCTAATTTTTCGAGCGAATCGCAATTCTTTTATCTATAGATTTAAGTGGCAAATTGAAAAGAAATATTTTTGTGGTAGTAGCAATGTTTTTAAGTTATGTATTACAAACTAATAAGTTCTGGTAATATATTATTCCCATTCAATGGTTCCAGGTGGTTTTGAGGTAATATCGTAAACAACACGATTAATCTCACCTACTTCGTTAATAACGCGAGTAGATATCTTTTCTAATAGTTCGTACGGTAAATCAGCCCAGTTTGCCGTCATCGCATCTTCAGATGTTACAACACGAAGAGCAAGTGTTGATAAATATGTTCTTTTATCTCCCATAACACCTACGGTTCTTATTGGGAGTAAAACACCAAACGCTTGCCATACTTTTCTGTAGTATCCAGCTTTTTTGATTTCATCCATAATAATATCATCAGCGTCTTGTAGAACTTTTATTCGTTCTTTTGTAACTTCTCCTATTATCCTTATCGCAAGTCCAGGTCCTGGAAATGGCTGTCTATGAACAATTTCATCAGGAACATTAAGTTCTGCTGCAACTTTTCTTACTTCGTCTTTAAATAGCTTTCTTAGTGGTTCAATTACCTTGAACTGAATATCGTCAGGTAGCCCACCAACATTATGATGGGTCTTAATTTTTACAGCATTTTGAGATGTTCCTGATGTAGCACTTTCAATAACGTCAGGGTATAGGGTACCCTGGGCTAAGAATGGGATTTCAGTTTTTAAGTTTTTAGCTTCTTCTTCAAAGGTACGAACAAATTCATGTCCGATAACTTTGCGTTTTTCTTCTGGATCGATGACTTTATCAAGCTTATTATAAAAACGTTCACAAGCATCGATATGAACAAGATTAATTTTAAAATAATCACGAAACATTTTTACGATTTTGACGCCTTCGTTTTTTCTCATGAAACCTTGGTCAATGAACATGCACACCAGTTGATCTCCAATAGCTTCATGGATCAAGGCAGCTGCTGTAGTAGAATCTACTCCACCACTGAGCCCTAGAAGTACTTTGTCTTTTCCTACAATTTGGCGAATTTCTTTGATACTATCTCTTACAAATGAAGTTGTTGTCCACGTTGGTAAGCATCCACAAATTTTGAAAACAAAGTTACGAATTATTTCCATACCTTTTGGTGTGTGTGCAACTTCCGGATGGAACTGAACACCAAAAAATTGGCTCTTTCTATTGGCCATGCCTGCTATCGGACAATTTGCAGTATGTGCAATAGCCTTAAATCCTTCAGGCAATTTCACAACAGCATCTCCATGGCTCATCCAAACCACCATTTCAAGCCAAAGTCCTTCAAATAGATCGAAGTTATCGTCAATCATTAAGTGACTTTTACCGTATTCCTGTGTATCTTTTTTTTGAACTTCTCCTCCGAGGTCATTGGCTAGTAATTGCATCCCATAACATATTCCGAGAATCGGTAAATTCATTTTGTAAATGTCTTTGTTGAGTTTTGGGGCATCTTCGTCATAGACACTTGAAGGTCCACCAGAAATAATAATTCCAGAAGGATTAAATTTTCTTATATCTTCTGGAGTACTGCTGCTTGGAAGAATTTCTGAATAAACTTTACATTCTCTGACTCTTCTTGCTATAAGCTCTGTATACTGAGAACCAAAATCCAATATGACTATCACAATACTAAACCTTCTTTATTTAAGTTAAAAATATTCTAACAGAAAAAATATTTTATGTAAACAAACTATTCCTTTAAAATCACGTCGTGGGCTCCGCCTTCTTTAATACTGGTAGAGGAAACGGCAGTCAGCCTTGCAGTATCTTGAAGTTGTCTTATCGTTTTCGCGCCGCAGCTGCACATTGTAGATTTTATCTTGTGTATTGTTACATCGAGGTTGTCTTTTAGCTTGCCTGCGTACGGTACGTAGCTATCAACGCCTTCTTCGAACTTTAAATACGTACCTGTATCACCTGCATCATAGCGTTGCCAGTTCCGTGCTTTGTTAGATCCTTCACCCCAGTATTCTTTTACGTACCGATTTCCCAATTTTATTTTTTTTGCCGGACTCTCATCGAATCGAGCAAAGTATCTTCCCATCATAACGAAATCTGCACCCATCGCAAGTGCAAGGACAATATGATAATCATGAACAATACCGCCATCAGAACATATTGGGATATAGGTCCCGGTTTCTTTGTAAAGTTCGTCTCTATAAGCTGCGGTATCGATGATAGAAGAAGCCTGGCCTCTTCCTATTCCTTTCTGCTCTCGAGTAATACAGATTGAACCGCCCCCAATACCTACTTTCACAAAATCGGCACCTGCATCAACGAGATATTTAAATCCTTCTCTATCGACTACGTTTCCTCCTCCGATCTTCACTTTGTCTCCGAAATAGCTCTTTATGTATTCAATTGCTTCTCTCTGCCATTGCGAAAACCCGTCGGATGAATCTATACAAAGAATATCTACACCAGCTTCAACAAGCAGAGGCACTCTTTCTTTGTAATCTCTAGTATTGATCCCTGCCCCTACGATGAGCCGCTTATCTTTATCCATCATCGTATTCGGATTTTGTTTGTGATCTTCATAATCTTTTCGAAATACCATGTAGCGTAGTTTCTGGTTTGCATCTACGATAGGTAAACAATTAATCTTGTGTTCCCAGATTATATCATTTGCTTCACTTAAGGTAATTCCATGGTTCCCGATAATAAGTTTCTCAAAACAGGTCATTAATTCATGAACAGGTTTTTCCAAAGAGTCTCTCGTTAGCCGGTAATCCTTGCTGGTAACCAGACCTAGCAGTTTTCCATTTGCAGTGCCATCATCAGTAATCGCGATCGTGGAATGTCCGGTTTTTTGCGTAACATCAAGGACCTCTCTTAACGTATGCCTCTCTGTAAGGTTTGTATCGCTCAATACAAATCCAGCTTTGTATTTTTTTGCTTTTTTTATCATATCTACCTGAGTTTCGATTGATTGTGAGCCGTAGATGAATGAGAGTCCGCCACTCCGCGCCAAAGCAATTGACATATTATGGTCCGAAACTGACTGCATAATTGCAGAAACGAATGGAATGTTAAGGGATATAGCAGGTTCAGCCCCTCGGTTAAATCTCACAAGTGGGGTTTTGAGCGATATGTTTTCTGGAGTACAGTCTTTCGCTGTTAGGTTTGGTACAAGTAAATACTCGCTGAACGTTCTTGAAACCTCGGGATAAACGAAAACCATGACAATACCTCTTTCTTGATATTCTATGTGCTTGTATAACAAAGAATTATATACTATTTATTTCGGATTCGGTAGTGCTCTCTCAGCAACGATGCTACACAATAATTGTGACACAGCATTCATCGGAGAAAGGATGTTATTCGAATATCCTTCCGAAAATCATATCAATATTTTTTGTGTGAAAACCATAATCAAAGCATTCATTTAACGATTCTTTTGATATTCTTGAAAGTATTCGTTCGTCTTGATTGCAGATATCGATAAACGTAACTTTAAAGTTATGCTCCCTTGATTTCATTGCGTTTTCTTGTACAATTTTATATGAATCTTCTCTTGTTAGTCCTGAATCTACGAGCTTAAGCAGGACACGCTGGGAAAAGACAAGTCCTCCGGTACTCTCAAGATTTCTTTTCATGTTATCAGGATGAACAACCAGGTTTGTTACTACACCGACAAAAAGTTTAAGCATATAATCTAATGCCAGAGTGCTATCTGGAAATATTATTCTTTCTGTTGATGAATGAGAAATATCTCTTTCGTGCCATAGGGCCATGTTTTCTATTGCGACTAGTGAATTGCCTCTGATAACTCGAGCCAGCCCGGTTATTCTTTCACAGGTGATTGGGTTTTTTTTATGAGGCATAGCAGAAGAACCCTTCTGCCCTTTTGTGAATCCTTCTTCCGCTTCGTTGAATTCGGTTTTTTGCAGCGCGCGAATCTCCGTTGAGAATTTTTCCAGGGATCCAGCGGTAATTGCGAGTGTTGTCATGAATTCAGCGTGACGGTCCCTTTGCAGGATTTGTGTAGATATTTTGGCTGGGGTTAACTTTAGTTTTTTGCAAACGTATTCTTCTATAAATGGATCAATATTGGCATACGTTCCAACAGCACCTGACAATTTACCGAAAGAGATATTTTCAATAGCGCGTTCGAGCCTCTGGGTATTTCTTTCCATTTCTTCGTACCATAATGCCAGCTTTAAGCCAAAGGTCATTGGTTCTGCATGAACCCCGTGAGTACGACCGATCATTATAGTATTCTTATGTTCAAGTGCTCTTTCTTTTATCGCAGCTTGGAGTTCCTTTATTCTGGTCAATAATTGCTGTCCGGATTCTTTAATTAAGATAGCAAATGCAGTATCAACAACGTCACTTGATGTCATTCCCAGATGAATAAATCGTGACTCCGGTCCAACATTTTCTGCTACGCTCGTAAGAAATGCAATAACATCGTGGTTAGTGGTTTTTTCAATTTCATTGATCCTATTAATTTCAAAAGTTGCTTTATTCTTAATTGTTTTGAGCGACTCATCGGGAATATTACCTAGTTTATTATGAGCTTCACAGGCGGCTAACTCAACATCAAGCCATTTTTGGAACTTGTTCTGTTCCGTCCATATTTGTTTCATCTCCGGAGTTGTATAACGTTCGATCATTATTATTTCCTTTCATTGCCGATATTTTGGAATAGGTATTTTTTTATCAAAATCCAGAATGTGCGTTCGGGTTATATTGTAGTATAAATTATCTACGAATTGAAGCCTTTTTTTATGGTTATTACCAACGGATACTCACATGGACCCCGCGATAGGCTGCCCAGCCGGCAATTGTGGCTGCAAGGTCCCAATTGTCCCAATTATATATCTGCTATTGTGTATGCAGTTAAAGCATGAAGCAGTTTATCTGTCGGCAAGCCAAAATCTGTTGCATATTTAGATTACACCTCTTACTTTACGGCGGGCAAAGTAAATATCCTCGATTTCTTCTTTGTATAGCGTCATTATTGCTTTTGCAAACGTAGACGGATCAATAGAGAGTTCCGAAAGCGAAGCAGTATGTATTGGTGTATTATCAGTGATGATATTGATTCCTGTATGTATAATCGTAGATACTGGAGTTTGGGTTGCAATAGATACTGATAATTTTCCTTCATCATAGAATAAATCATCACCTTTACGAATCACTTTTGAACCTAGGTAGTCTCTTATTATCGCAATGAACAATCTTTGACGAAAAATCGTTTCTGTTAAAGAGATATCAAAATGTTCTATAATAAAATGCACCATATTATCGGATCGTATGAATGCGTGTGCTTTCTTATCTTCAATATCGACAAGATGTTCATCAACCAGGCATGGTCCGGTAAAGGATATTACACTATCGCCATTTACGTCAAAGTTTTTGTAGGCATATAGCGATTGCAGATTGCTGCCATCATAAATAATCTGTTCATTGTGAAAGTAAGTTTTCATTTTATCTCCATTGATCAATATTAGACTTTTTGTCAGCTTGCCCTAATAGTATACAGAAGATATAATAAAATCAAATATTTTTTCTATAATAATGATCAGTAAATAATAAGATTTTGATAAAGAGAATAACTAAGATCCCGGGAGTTAACTATGGAAAATCTGGAAAATTGGAAGATCGCCGGTTCTATTGCCGCAAAGGCTTTGCAATATGGAAAAGGGCTTATAAAGCCCGGCGTTAAACTATTGGATGTAGCCGAATCTATTGAGGCATATATTTATAATGAAGGGGCTAATCCTGCATTTCCGGTTAATTTATCTCTTAATAATATTGCCGCTCATTATTCTCCGATGATCAATGATTCAAGTGTTTTTAATAAAAAAGATGTAGTTAAACTTGATGTTGGTGTCGTGTATCAGGGATGCCTGGGAGATACTGCGCTGACAGTTGACCTTAGCGGAAAACACGATAAACTGGTCCAGTCTGTTGAGGCAGCCTTGGCAGCAGCAATAGCTATGATAAAGCCAGGTGTAAGTACTAACTTGATTGGTGAAACGATAGAAAAAACCATCACACGTATGGGGTTTAAGCCGATCAAAAACCTAGGTGGACATCAAATGAAAGAAAATAACCTTCATTGTGGTACTTTTATCCCGAACTATAATGACAAATCAAAAATTAAACTTGAAAAAGGACAGATTATTGCGATAGAGCCGTTTGCCGCGCCTCGCAGTAGTTACATATATGAAAAGGGCGATCCTTACATTATTATGTTAAAAAGCCCTCACCTACTCTACGAATATGGAATCTCGGATGAGTTTATACAGGCTATTGAACCATTTAAGCATCTGCCGCTTTCGTTGCGGTGGATATCAAAGCGTCTCCCCCTTGAAAAATGGCTTCCTGCCGTTAAAGAACTTAGTGATAAAAAGGCTTTTATTAGTTACGAGCCTTTATGCGCTGAGAAAAATGACGTTATTGTTCAAGCGGAACATACAATTATTGTAGACGATCCATCAATAATTTTGACATTAGCGTAATGTCTTTCCGGTAACTATTTGGATGATTCCCTATTATACATGTTTTTCGGCTACAAAATAGATTCTTTCAATATTCACTTTATCCGGCTTTTCTCTTGTGAAAGCTTCATAGTATTCAATGTTTTTGAATCCGGCATCTTTTAGCCATATTCTGATCTCTCGCGGTTTATATGCCTGTTCTTTATGTACCTCTTTGCCAATAAATACTTCTTGTCCGTTTTCAAGTGAATAAAATGATTGAATGAATGTGCCGATCCCTACTTTGTGATCGAAATATCCGCTCCAGGTATACTTTAACGATCCGATAATTTCTTCTTGCTCAACACTCATGACATGTTCCAGCTCATATGGGGTATTAATGTCAAAAATAAATATACCTCCATCAGTTAAACTATCATATACATTACGAAAGGTTTTCTGTACTAACTTATGTGGAATTAGATGATTTATACAATCCGATAAACTAATAACAAGATCGAACTCATCATCTTTTTTGAATTCCTCCATTTTTGCTTGTATAAAAGGGATCTTAATTTTTTTTTCGGCTGCCTTGTTTTTTGCAACATCAAGCATATCAATGGAGCAATCTACTCCAGTAACACTATAGCCTTTCTCGCTCATGATAAGTGATGCAATTCCCGTTCCACATCCTAAATCGAGCACCTTTTTGGGAGAAATTTCTTTGTAAAATAAAATCTCTTCAAGATAATCTACAATTTCGTTGAAATCTATATATTGAGCTAACAAGTCGTAATATTGCGCAGAAATTGAATATGGTTGAAGTTTGTCTTTTTGTAATCGTCTTTTCATGATTAATAAGCCTGGACTGAGAAGTCCACCATTAGATTTGATCCCGAATACTTAAGATTTGTTATGGTTATCTCTTCAATGTTTTCGGTTTTTATATTTTTTATAGAACTGCTATTTTTTTCTTTTGCCAAAAGTATCCACCCTTTTCTCTGATATATAAGGCTAATCGGTTGAACAATTTCATCGACTTTCTTCTCTTTTACAGTGTTGTAGTGTTTTATCTCGATGTAGGAAGAATCGGCAATGGCAATTGTAATCTCGTTAATTATCTCTTTTTGTTGCTGTTCTGCAATTTTATCGACTTTTCCAGTAGTCAGGTATTCTTTCAACGTGGCAAAAAGACTTTTGTTTTGTGCATATAATGGGGAATTTTGAAGATAGATCGCAGAGTTTAGTTTTTCTAGAATACGTTCAAGCATTTCATTATTATGTACGGTTTCCAGCAGCGTATAACATGTATCTCTTAGGAAAAAAGCTTCATTGAGCGTGAATGCTATGTTTGGAATGAAAAGGTGTGGTGCCAGATTATATCCGCCATCTGTCGATATCGGAACCCCTAAGGCAATCAATATAGCAATATCTTTATAAATTGTTCTGCCTGATACGTTACATTTTTTTGCTAATTCTTGAACCCCAATACCTGGTTGATTCTTTATCGCCATTAGATGATTGATGATTCTGTATAGTCGATTGATTCTTTTCATTACTAGTAATCCATAAGTTTTGAGATAAGTTGAACTATAGTAGCATAATAATCAATCAAAAGTAACCCCTTGATAATATTATTAGCTGTTCACATCAGCTGCAAATTTGATTGATTCCTGGGTTTTAATGACCTTATCATAAATTAATTTAGAAATCGTACGTACAAATAACGTTGCTTCAAAATCAGAGGGTATTTGCTTGGCAAATATTGTTAAGATATAAGGTTTATCTTTCACAAATATAATGCCGATATCATTTCTAACACTATTGAGTGAACCTGTTTTATTTGCTATTTTTAAAGTTTCAGGTAAATATTTACGAATTCCCCATTTATGCTTTTGTGCGGACATAATTTCGAGCATTTGCAGGGAATATTTTTTGTTTACTAGCTTTCCTTGATACATCATATCCAGAAGCAACAGCATATCATCTGGAGTTGTTGTGTTTTGATATCCTGGTTTTTTGCTGAGCATTGTGTCATCTTTGATAACTGTTTGAGATAATCCTAAACTGTTCATATATTTATTGATATTATTCATACCAACAAAATTAATTAACATATTAGTCGCAGTATTATCACTTTCGGTAATCATTTTTTCCACAAGATGTTTAATGGTATAAGAATTTCCGTTTTGGCAATAATATAATCCTCCTGATCCGGGGACTTTATTATTCCGTTTTAACACAATACATTTGTCGAGTGTGAGTTTTCCATTTGCCAATTGATGAAAAACTTCTGCCATAACAGGTACTTTAATAACACTGGCAGGATTAAATTGAATATCGCCATTGATCGAAATATACTCCTCAGATGTGAGATCCTTGATGGAGATTCCAACTGTCCCGCCATTCGAGTACTGATTGACGTGGTCATATAAATCCTTAAATGCGTATACCAACCATGAGTCCTGACCTGTGGGAGGCATCGTATTGTCAGTAAACGCGAGTCCTATCATAAACCATAAACATAATGACATGATAATGACTATCACTGATTTCTTTGCATAATTATTTATGATCAACATTTTTTGTTACCTATATTATGATATTAATTTGTATTTGAATAAGAGCTACTACGTTAAGATTTCATTAATTATTGTACGTGCCGTATTTCCATCAATGTTGGAGTTTTTCGTTTTGAGTTCTTTCATCACCTTGCCGAAGTCTGAGCTGCTGGTATAGCCATTTTGGTTAATAATCGCTGTAATGAGCTTCTTTAGTTCTTCTTCCGATAACATTTTAGGAAGATATTCATCAACTATTCTTATTTCTTCTGAGAGGGTTTTTGCCTCTTCATTTCTGCCTAGTGCAGTTGTTTGTTCCATCGCATCCTTCAGGCTCTTTTGGTAGGATTTGATTATCTTAATAATGTCCTCCTCAGATAATTCACCACGTGCGTCGACAGTCATTATTTTTGATTTGATCATCCGAAGCACTTCTAGACGGGCTGTATTTTTTTCTTTCATGGATTGTTTTATATCATCGGATATCTTTTGGTAGAGCACTAATCTCTCCTTTTTTTATTATATATTATTTTAATTAAATTACCAAACAAGCATATGATTTTTAGCTGCCTAGGTTCGGGCACAACGTGCACAGAATTATACCATTAATGAACAAATCAGTCATCTGTTCTACTTTTTTTTTTGACGAAACAGCATCTTTTCTCTTACAGATTATCCGATAGTTAGTGGTTGAGTGTCAACAATTCTATTGATGGAGGCGCGAAAAATCTTAATGGCATGCCAGTTGTTCCGATTCCATTGGTAATAACTACTTTTGTATGCGGCGTCTGCACTACGCCGGATCTATACTTTTGACCATATTGAGAAGAGGTAAACGGGGCCCACAGACCAAAGCAGGTTATCTGTCCGCCATGAGTATGCCCACTCAGGACCAGATCTACCCTATTGCAGGTAATTCTTTCAGAAAAATCCGGGTTATGAGAAAGAACCATCACAAAGTCTTTTTCAGAAGTTTCCTGTAGAATATTTGTAATATTCGGTGAACTGCACCAGAAATCAGCAAGACCCCCAATCTTTATTCTCGAATTATCGACATTAATCCATTTGCCGGTATTGTCCATAATCAATATTCCTGCTTCTGTCAGGACATTTTTAATGCTAATCGGCCCTTGCCCATAATCATGATTTCCAAGAACAGCGATAACCCCTAATGGGGCTTTTAACTCCTTTAATTCTTTTGCGCAAAGATAGATATTCGCTTTGTTACGATAAACATAATCTCCTCCAAGAAGAATGATATCAGGGTGTAATTTGTTGATAATTTCTACGAGGTTTCTTACTCTTTTTATCGAGAAATATGGTCCGCAATGTATATCAGAGATGAAAGCTATCTTTTTGTTATTAAATTGTTGAGGGATACTGGCATCTTTTATAATTATCCTATTTATACGGATTTGATGCTGTTCAACAAAAGCCATTAATCCGGAAAGTAGAAACACTAGGATGACCAAAGTTAGTATTGTTTTTTTCAATCTCCTGCCCCCTTTTGTTGTTCCATTATCAGTGGCTATCTGAGATATTTTTTTGTGTATTTAGGAGATTATTTTCGGTAAGTTGAAATGACCGGTATCGGTATTCACTGTATGTCAGGGAAGTTATTAGCCATTATCCTCTTTTTTATTATTATATTCTGGGGTGCTAATGATACTCGTAAACCATAGTATTTTATGAAGTATTCTGTATTTGATGGATTTTATCCTATATTTTAGAAACAAGAAATATCGATTGTGGTTGCGCGCTCCTTCGTGAACAACAGTTGATTTGATTCTTAGCTCAGACAATAAAGCTTCTTTTCTTTCATATGTTAGCTTTTTTGTTAATAATTTCTCCATTGAATAGATCCGGAATCGGTCCATGCCCCAGTATTTTTTTGATAACTGGTCTTCATGGCCTCCGCGTTTTTCTATGAGATTATCATGAATCAGGTAAATCCCGTATTTATAAGAGATTCTTAGCCAGAGATCATAATCTTCACAAACCGGCATTTTTTCGTCAAACAAACCCACTTCGGTAAATAATGTTTTTTTTATCATTACTGCTGAAGGGCTTACAAGACATAATTTTAGAGAGGGAATAAAAATATCACCTGACGGTTTTAAGTGTTTTTTCATCGGGTTGACATGTTTTCCCTTTCTCATCCAGACTTCCTGTACCTGAGATATTTGTATATCCGGTGTTTTTTCCATGATTGCTAACTGTACTTGGACTTTTTGGGGATACCAGATATCATCAGAGTCAAGAAAGCAGATATAATCTCCTGAAGCAAGCGATATCCCGTAGTTTCGTGCAGCACTAACGCCTTTATTTTTTTGTTTTGTATACAATATTGGGAATGAAGCTTTTTTTGAGTTTATTATTTCTTCTGTTTCATCTGTGGAACCGTCGTCAATAACAATGATTTCGATATTTGTGTAAGTTTGAGCAATAACAGAGTCGATAGCCTCTGAAAGTCTTTGAGATCTGTTATATGTGGGTATTATAATGCTTACTTTAGGCATAATTCTCTTGGACTAATGATCCTTTAGCTCTTGAGCGCTGGTTGATTTATTATAACTCGTTTCAAAGGTATTGATTATCTGGGCATGGATTTCTGCAATTGAAAATTTTTCTGAGTCAAAAACAACGTATCTTTGTGAATTTTTAGCTGCTAATTCTAAATATTTTTTTCGAATACGTTCATAAAAAGAGATTGTTTCTCGTTCAAACCTGTCTGCGGTTTTGATCTTTCTAGCTCTTCTCAGACCTGTTTCCGGCGAAATATCCAGGAGAAACGTCTTGTTTGGGTTAAGGTCTCTTGTAGAGTATGAGATGATAGTACTTATAAGATTTTCATCTAGTTTTCTTCCTCCGATTTGATATGCGATGGTAGAATCTACATATCGATCACAGATTACTAGTTTGTTCTGGTTGAGTGCCGGTTTAATTATTTCCTCAATGTGCTGTGCCCGGTCCGCGGCAAAAAGAAAAACTTCGGTAAGATTCGATAACTTATTATTATTACTGGATAATAAGATATTCCTTATCTGTTTCCCAATTTCAGTTCCGCCCGGTTCTCGGGTGATAATAGTCTCTTGACCTTTATCTTGTAAATATTTGACTAATAGATCAATCTGGGTAGATTTTCCACATCCGTCAATACCTTCGAAAGTAATAAACATTGTAATTCCTTTTACTCTGTATGTTCAGGATAGACACGAACAAAACGATTCGGCTCATCTCCGATAGTTTCAGTATAAAATCCCTTTTCCGCAGCAAAATTATGTTGCAATCTTCGGGTATAGGGTGACGAAGGAGCTGCGTCTTTATGCTTGTTAGTTTTAATTACATTTTCAATCACATCATTGATTTCTCTTAAAGCTTCTTCGTCCTTCATCTCATTATCAGTGTAAACTTTAAAGATATAACGAAGAAATTTTGTAATTTGAGAAGAGGTATTACTTTTAATAACGTGAAGTGATAAATTCATATCTGCTACTTTTTGTACGAACCGGGAATCGTTTTTAGCCTGTAACTTTGTTGTAACAACAATGTTCGCTTCATCTAAGTTATTTACAACTATCGCCGGCACATCTATCGAATGAATAGCCCTTTCGAGTCGATTTCTATTGACAGCATAAGGGAAAATAGCAGTTACCTTTTCATCTTTAGGTTTATCAGTTTCGTAATGCCTATATTCTTCTTCAAACGAAACCTCTATTTCTTGCTGGGTAACTGTTACTTTGCCTTCTTCATCAAAAACCCTGATTTCAGGACTGACTTTTTTACCAAGAAGAAGTTTGTCTATTGTATCTGATACCTCTTTGTATATAGCGAGAGTATGCATATCTCTCATCTCTACTATGATACTAAAAGTTGGCGGACCTTTCCGTTCTAAAATAGCTTTTTGCGTTCCTCTGCGTCGAGCCTCTTCATCACTCAGGGTTACCGACTGAATTCCACCGACAAGATCTGAAAGTGTCGGGTTTTTCATGAGATTCTCGATTGTATTACCATGTGCAGTAGCAACTAAGGTTACGCCTCTTTCTGCTATTGTTCTTGAGGCGGCAGCTTCTTCTTCAGTGCCGATTTCGTCAATTACAATTACTTCAGGCATATGGTTTTCGACGGCTTCAATCATCACCGCATGTTGACGATTAGGATGAGAAACCTGCATTCTACGGGCTCCACCGATACCTGGATGAGGGATATCTCCATCACCGCCTATTTCATTCGAAGTATCGACAATAATAACTCTTTTTTTTAATTCGTCACTCATAACTCTTGAAATTTCACGAAGTTTGGTTGTTTTTCCCATGCCTGGAGGCCCAACAACAAGAATGCTTTTTCCTAAGTTGACGATATCTCTAATTACTTCAATTGTTCCTTGAATAGCTCGCCCAATACGCAATGTAAGTCCGATAATTTTACCTTGTCTGTTACGTATGGCTGATATTCTGTGCAGTGTTCCTTCAATTCCAGCTCTGTTATCTGCTGTGAAGAATCCGATTCGGGAAACTACATAATCAATATCTTCGTACCTGATTTTATTTTCTGATAGCCTAACGATTTGATTCCCCTTGAATCGGGCTTCAGGATATCTGCCTACATCGAGCACTATCTCATAGAGGTTTGTATGATCAGGATATTGAGTTATCGCTGATTTAACCACTTCTGGTAAAATCGTAAGTAGCAGATCTATGTTATCGATTATTTGATTGAATGCCATATTTCCTAATCCTATGCATAGTCTAGATACTAAGTTGATATAAAATTATTATACCAGCACTTAGTATCTAGACCAAATCTAAATTAATTAAACCCTACCTTTTACTTCATCTTTAAGTGTTTTACCTGCTACAAAAGTAGGTGTGACAGTAGCTGGAATCGTTATTTTTGCACCAGTTTGAGGGTTACGACCTTCTCTCGAAGCTCTTTTTTTAACTTCAAACTGACCAAATCCTACAAGACGAACCGGATTGCCGTGTTTTAACTCATCGATCATGAGATCAATTGCCATTTCAACGACATCTTTTACATCTGACTTGTTTTTCCCAGTATTGTTTGATATTTTTTCTATTAGCTCTTTCTTGTTCATCTAAACTCCCCCTTCCATAATAATATGTGGAAAAATTTAAATTTCGCCACATAATTTTAATAATTTATTCCATCGAATATCTACATCTTGCTGTACTTCCTCGATTAAGGCTTCGTTCCCTGGTTTGAATAGATGTTTGAAACGAGTTTGCAACTTTAACCATTCAACAATTGGTTTCTTTGTTTTTGGTTTGTAAGTAAGTTTATAAACTCCATTTTCAACTTCAAATAAAGGCCAGAAGCATGTTTCTGTTGCAAGTTGGGTTAACATAACCGTATCTTCAGAGTTAGTTCCCCATCCAAGCGGACATGTTGATAAAACATTAAGAAATTTTGGTCCCTTTATTTCCATAGCCTTTTCTATCTTATTCGTTAAATCTTTCCAATTTCCACCAATAGCTTGTCCGATATATGGTATCCCGTGCGCTACAAGAATAGCCGTCAGATCTTTTCTGAATTGTTCTTTTCCCTGCTTTACTTTTCCTGCTGGTGCAGTTGTTGTATTTGCGTATTTAGGAGTAGCGCCAGATCTTTGAATACCAGTATTCATATATGCGCCGTTATCATAGCAAACATAGAGCATATCATGTCCGCGTTCCATAGCACCCGATAAAGATTGTAAACCGATATCGTATGTACCTCCATCACCACCAAAAGCAATGAATTTGATATTAGTTTCCGGTAATTTTTCTTGTCTTACAAGGGATCTGTATGCTGCCTCAACGCCACTTACAGTCGCTGCTGAGTTTTCAAAAGCGCAGTGAATAAACGGCACCTTCCATGAAGTATATGGAAATATAGTTGTGTTAACTTCTAGACATCCTGTCGCTGAACCAATAACAAGTGGGTATTTAGCTGCTTGCATGATTAATCTGATGATCGAAGGATATCCACATCCTGCACAGGATGTATGTCCTCCGGCCAATTTCTCTTCTTTTGATGCTAATTCTTTTAACGTAGCCAATTTAGGTTCCTCCTTTTAAATTCTTACACCTTTATAGGTAACTAGTTCTTTGATTGTTCCTGTTTCTTTAACGGAATTAAGTTCCATATATATATCTTTCAGGTCCTTAACGTTTATATCTCTGCCGCCAAGTCCATAAATATAATTTTTAACTTTCGGTCTTTTGTCTGAATTGAATAATGCGGCACAGATTTCTGTAAACAAAGGTCCGCCAAAAGCGTTATATGAATCTGATCTATCAAGTACTCCAACCACTTTTGCATTTCCAAGTGCTTTTGCTAATTCTTCAAATGGAAATGGACGAAAAACACGCAACTTTATCATTCCAGCTTTGATGCCTTCGGCTCTCAGCTGCTCAATTGCCGTTCTGTTTGTTCCTGCTGTTGAACCTAGTATTACGAGTACAAGTTCGGCATCATCCATCGCTACTTCTTCAAATAGTCCATAGTGTCGACCGGTTTTTTCGCCATATGATTTCCCGGTTTCGACGATAACATTTATTGCTGCTTTCATCGCCATAGCAACTGGATATTTATGTTCAAAATAATAATTCTGCAAATCGATAGCTCCGATAGTTCCTGGCTTCGTTGTATCGAGTAATGGATGATCTGCAACGAAATTACCAACATATTCTTTTGCATCTTTGTCATCAAGCATATCAACAGCTTCCATCGCATGGCTGATTATAAATCCATCTGTTGTTACCATAGAAGGAAGTCTTACATCATCATGTTCGGAGATCTTAACTGCTTGTAACATATTATCATAAGCTTCTTGCGCGTTTTCAGAGAATATCTGAATCCAGCCTACATCTCGTGCACCCATTGTATCCGAATGATCACAATGAATATTGATAGGTCCACTTATAGCTCTATTAACTTCGGCCATTATGATTGGTAATCTTACTGCTGAACAGATCGGTAATATTTCCCACATTAGTGCTAATCCTTGGGAGGAAGTTGCAGTCATAGCACGGGCTCCGGCAGCAGATGCGCCAAATGCAGCACTTATAGCTGAATGTTCACTTTCAACTCTTACCATTTCAGAATCGACTTTACCATCGGCAACGAAACCCGCAAAAATTTGTGCTATTTCTGTTGCTGGAGTAATTGGATAAACAGGAACCACGTCAGGGTTTATCTGTCTCATAGCTTCGGCCATTGCTTCATTACCAGTTTTTGCTACTCTTACCATTCTTTTTTTCACTCCTTAAGATTTTATTTTTCTTCTATTGCCATCTCTATTGCCTTTACTGGGCACACTTTAGCACAAATGCCACAACCTTTACAGTGGTCATAATCAATTCCCGTCATCTTGCCATCTTTGAACAAAATTGACGAGTCAGGACAATAAGCCCAACACAATGCACAGCTTATACATTTCTCGTTCTTTACAGGAATATTTACTCTCCAGTCACCAGTTTTTCTATATTCGGATGATCCTGGAATTCCCAAGTAGGCGCCCCTGTCTAATTCTTGTGATTTTTTTAGTTCTTCAAATATGGATCCCATTAAGATTTCACCTCCGCATAAGCTCTTTTAATTGCATTTACATTACCTTTGATAACCTCAGGTTTGTGAGCGAATTTTTTGGCTAATTTTTGTTCTGTATCCTGTATCATTTTATCGAAATCAAGTATTCCTGATGCTTTAACAAGAGCACCTAACATAGGGGTATTTGGTTTGTTCATCCCGATTTCCTGAATTGCAATTTGAGATGCATCAACTGCGTATACCTTGCCGCTAAACTTGAGCAGTTCTTTAAAATATGCTGCATTTTTTGCTGTATTAATCAGTAATATGCCATCTTTTGGTAGGCCTGCTGTAACGTCAACTGATTTACATAACGTTTCGTCAAGTACGATAACTATTGACGGACTATCTACTGAGCAATGAAGCGTTATTGGTCCGTCACTCAGTCTATTGAAGGATCGTACGGGAGCCCCCATTCTCTCAGGTCCATATTCTGGAAACGCTTGAATTTGTTTCCCCGTGGCTAACGCAGCATCTGCAAATAACAGCGCTACTGTTTTTGCACCCTGTCCACCTCGTCCATGCCATCTTATTTCTGTAATTTCTGCCATTCTTTTCCTCCTTTATAGATTTATACGGCCTTCGAAAGATTTTGATAATGTGTTCTCATCAGCGTAATCCATGTCACTTCCTACCGGAAGCCCATAAGCTATTCGTGAAACTTTTATGTTGAGTGGTTTTATGCGACTGCTGAGATAAAGTATGGTCGCTTCGCCTTCCACGTTAGGATTGAATGCAAAAATAATTTCCGATATCTCTTCTTTTTGCAATCTTCTCATTAGTTCAGCTACCCTTAATGCCTCGGGACCTATGCCATTTATTGGAGATATCACTCCCCCGAGAACATGATATGTTCCTTTATAAAGATTGGTCCTCTCCATCGCGATGAGATCTTTTGACTCAGCTACAACGCATATTTTATCTGTCTCCCTGGCTGTGTTAGCACATACATCGCAAAGATCATTTACTGAGATATTGAAACATCTACTGCAAAACTTTATGTTTTTTTTGACTTGATCTATTGCTTCTAGCAGGTCTCTAACAGATTCTTTGTCAATTGAAAGAATATAAAATGCTAGTCGCTGGGCTGACTTAGGTCCTATTCCAGGCATTTTTGTGAATTCATTTATTAGCTTTGCGAGTGGCCCGCTGTAAGAATACATCATCAATATATCTCTATTAACTTAAGCCAGGGATATTTAATCCTCCAGCCATTCCTGATAGTTTTTGTGCTGAATCAAACTGAACTTTGTTAATTGCATCGTTTACTGCTTCTTTGATCGTCTTTTGTAATTTTTTAACATCGACCGGTTCATCGATAAAAAGATCAACTATTTTCATTTCTCCGTTAACAACAACTTTAACATTATCTTTTGTAACTTCTGCTGTAATCTTCTTTAATTCTTTTTGAGCTTTTTTCAGATCTTTCATTTGTTTCATAATGCCGCCTAAATCACCTAATTTGCCGAACATGGGAATCCTCCTTTAAAAGTTTTCAAACAGGCTAATTATACCATAGGCATAATATGTTTTCTATAAGTAAATTACGACTGGAATATCGTTTTTTTTATTACATATATAGTAAAAATAGTGTGGATTGAAATGCCGGATTTGGTAAATAAGAAAAAAGGATTTATATCAGCTTCATCGCCATATTGGTCTTTTTTTAATATAAATTAGTATGCAACATGGCCGAAAAGCCTGCATCGATTGGAAGTTAAGTCTAAAAAAATAGTACCTAGAGCAACTGTCCGTCGAAAAGGCTTACCAAATTATTGGTGTCTTCGTTGTTTTCTTTCGCCTGATCTCCAAGCCTGTTTTGTTGGGCGTCGGAAGGTCTTGTAACAAATTCGACAGTAGTATTGTTGCCGAATATAGACTTGAAAACTTCTTCAATCAGGTCTGCATTTTCTTTTTGTGAAACTTGATCTTTATGAAAAGAATATTTTTCTTTGAAAGCCAAGAAGACTTTTTGGTTTTCAATTTTAAAGGGCTCACATTCCAGCAAATATACTGATAATTTTATTTTATTCTTACCCTTTATTTTATTGATGATATCTGTCCAGTGATGTTTCACTGCTGGCAAGGATAGTTCTACATGAAGATTGTCAATTTGTTTTATACTGGCTTTTATTTCCTCCATTTTCTTTTCTATTACCGGTTCAATAGCTGAAATATTTTTGCTACTATCCTTAGAAGATACCTGGTTAAAAGTGAGAGTATTAATTGTTGATGGCTCAGAGCTAATATGTGAGGTGAAAGCCTTCTCCTCTTTTTTCGGCTCACTCACCGGAGTTCCTGATTGAGCACTGCCCTGCCTGGCTGGATTAGCTGCCTTGGTCGCCGGAGAATTGCTGCCATAATCGTGTTTAGGTAAGGCAGCTTCTTTTTCAACTTCAGTATTTTCAGCGAGCATAGTAAGATCAATAAATGCGATTTCTACTAATAAGCGAGAGTTCGGATGCCATTTCATATCGAGTTCAGCTTTTGACAGCACCATTATTATTTCTTTAATTCGTTTTACCGGATAGTTGGCTGTAATATTCTTTAAGCGGGTAATCTGATCTTCGCTCATTTCTATGGTCTTTGTATTTCCTAGCTTTACGAACATCATAGACCGATAGAAATCAATAAGATCACGTACGATCTGCGTAATGTTTTTCCCTTGGTTTATAACTTCATCCAATTGAGATAGTAATTCATTAATGCCGTTTTTTGCCATTATTTCTGCTATATCAAAAAGAAAATCCGATGAGTAATTACCAATGATTGTAATGACGCTATCGCTTGTAATCGTATTGCCGGAGAAAGCAATTACTTGATCCATGAGGGAGATTGCATCTCTCAAGCCTCCTTCAGAATTTTTTGCAATCATTAAGGCTGCTTTTTCCTCGATTGTGGCATTTTCTTTTGCCGCAATATATTTCAGGTGTTCAGATATTTGCGATATAGGTATCCGGCCGAAGTCCAATCTTTGGCAACGGGATAGTATGGTTACCGGCACTTTTTGCGGATCAGTGGTCGCTAGTATGAATATCGTATGAGTTGGCGGTTCCTCCAGAGTTTTTAGAAGTGCATTGAAAGCAGGTTCAGTGAGCATATGAACTTCGTCAATTATATAGACTTTATATTTCCCTTCTACAGGGGCAAAGTTAACTTTCTCCCTGACCTGGCGCATTTCGTCAATTCCCCGATTAGATGCTGCGTCAATTTCGATGACATCCATACTGGAGCCATCTGTTATTCCTTTACAAACATTGCATACATTGCATGGATTTACTGATTTACCGGTTCGGCAGTTAAGAGATTTCGCAAGAATTCTTGCCGTGGACGTTTTCCCGGTTCCACGAGGTCCCGAAAATATATATGCGTGAGTAAGTCGGTCATTTTCTATTGCATTCGATAATGTTTTTATGATAGATTCTTGTCCGACCAAATCTTTAAAGCTTTGGGACCTGTACTTCCTATAGAGTGTTATGTACGACATGGCTGTCCTCCTTAATAATGATATATTCTATTAACCCGTTTTCCTATTCCACATAGTATCTCATAACTTATTGTACCTGCTAGTTCAGCAACTTCTTCAACCGAAATGGTTTCGCTGCCTTGACTGCCAATAAGAATTACTTCTTCACCAACGTGATAAATGTCGTCGCCTAAATCGATCATTGTCATATCCATACATATTCGTCCAACAATCGGATATTTTTTTCCATTTACAATAACATGGCCCTTGTTTGATAATGCGCGTACCAGTCCGTCAGCATATCCAACTGAAAGAGTTGCTATCGTTGTTTCTTTCTCTGTTTTATACGAGCAACTGTAGCTTACATATGAATCCTTCGGGACTCTTTTTACATAAGCGATCCGGCTCTTAAATGTCAGCACGTCCTGATATGAACCGATTCCTACCCTGACCATATTTACATGGGCTGAAGGATAGTTAAAGGTCCCGGCAGTATTTGCACAATGCTTAATGGGAAAACTATACCCCTTTTTTTCTAAGGAAGTTACAATTTCTGTAAACTGTTTTACTTGCTGTAATGTATAATTATCATCTATAGTATCGGCTTTGGCAAAGTGAGTGAAAACGCCTTCTATAAATATATTGTCTAGTTCATGTATCTGCTCTACGAGTAGAGTTGCTTCATCGCCATTTACCCCTATTCTATTCATTCCGGTGTCTATTTTTATATGTATTTTAGCAATTTTGTTAAATTGTTTTGCAGCATCAGAAAGTGCCCTGGCAAAATTAAGAGTATATACCGTTTGCGTAACGTCTAATCGTACAATATCCGCTGCAATGTTAATTGTTGGTTCGGATAGAATGAGTATTGGCGACTTAATTCCAGCTTCTCGCAGGGCAATAGCTTCACTTACCCAGGCAACGCCTAAGTAATCAATCCCGTTTGCCACTGCGACATCAGAAATTTCGTTAGCTCCGTGACCATAAGCGTCAGCCTTTACAACTGCCATAAGCTTTGTTTCTGCCGGAATTATTGTACGGAATCTATTAATATTTTCTGCATATTTTGTTAAATTAATTTCAACATAAGCACGTTTCAATGTTTATAGCACCTTGAGTGATTTTTTTGATGAATGTGATGGCTAATTATTGAATATCATCAGTTAATGTTCTGTCCCGCGAAGCACATCATTCAGAACTATTACGATAAATATTACTACGACACTTATTAAATAACAAGGCTAGGGATACTGGCGACCAGGGCTATCGCATACTTAATATTTGTCACCCATGATAGTGCTCGAAAAAATTGTACTAATGAGTGGAATTATTTATTTATTACTTATGTTTGCCCTTTCAAGGACATATCAAATTTTTTAGAGATTAGTAAACTGACAGATCCTGTCAGGGTGGTGGGAGTATTATGGAAACAAAGAAAGCCAAACGTTACTAACGAAATTAAAACGGCTTCAAAAGAGGAGAAAATAAATGAATGAAGTAATAACAATGACACCGAATACCTCAAAAGATCTTTTTGTGCTTGCAAATAAGGTAAAGAGAGGCATCCCTGTCTATCTCGATCTAAGACGTATGAGCGATAATCAAAAAGAAAGAATTTTGGATTTTTTTGCTGGTATTAACTGTGGACTAGGCGGATATATGAAAGAGATAAGAACGGATTTTTACTATATCAATAAAAAATTATTCTCGTTAGATCTTTTTTTAATGTCATTTCAAAGGATGTTTCGTTAAGCTCAGGTAGTGAATAAAAAGAGACTATTTCCAGGTTCCACTTGCAACCCGGCGAATATCGAGATAGCTAAAAATATTCTTTTTGTTGGTTGTCTGAAGTCTGTCTATAGCAAACCTCGAATTTGATAAGTCTTTTTGCTTGTCAAATATGCTTACAGCATTAGTATATCCTGCTTGTTGAACACAATCTTTAACTTTATTGTTATACTTTCCATAAGGATAAGAAAAGTATTTGACTTCACTGGTCAGCATTTTTTCAAGACATTTTTTGCTATCAATAATCTCTTCTGCCAGCTCCTCAGCGGTTAGTGTTGTCAAATCGCAATGAGAAGCAGAGTTGACACCTATCTCCATCCCCCATTGATACATTTCAAAGATATCTTCAAAACTGAGCAGGCTTTTTTTTGAATAACCCCAGGAAGATAAGACTCCGATATGGTTTGTAGGTATAAAGAATACTCCGGTATAGTTGTAGCGTTGAAGTAATGGAAATACATATTGGTAGTGCCCTAAATACCCTCCGTCAAAGGTAAGAACTATTTTTCGAGGAGTATATTCATCAAGGCTCTCGCTTAAATGTTCTAATGTCAAAGTCTCGAATCCTTTATTATGAAGATATTTAAGTTGGTATTCAAGGAGATCGAGAGTTGTTGTTTCTTTATCTTTGGCTGTTTTAGCGATATCTTGGTAACGAATAATCGGTATATGTTTTATCAAATTAGCTCCTTAATCAAGGAATTGATTTACTTAATATTATGGAAGATACATTATGAATTGTAAACTATGAAGTTAAGAGTCTAAGAGATAACTATATAATTTCTCAGTTTTTTCTGCAGCACATTTCCATGTGAAAACATTTTCCATTCGTTTTCTCGCTGCCTTTCCCATCATTTCCATCACCTCACGATTGGTTAAGAAGTAAGTGATTTTCTCTTTTAGTTCTTGATAATTTTCGGCAGTTTTCATCAGGATTCCGGTTTTTCCATCCTCAACAATTTCTGGTATTCCGCCCCGTGTTGATGCTACTATCGGCAATCCTACTGCCGAGGCTTCATAGCAAGTGTTTGGCGAAGGGTCTTGAAAAATAGACGGTGCAACGAAAAGATCTGCCACGTGGTAATAGGACTCTATTTCATTACGATTGATAAATCCCGTGAAAATTACGTTATTCTTTATCGAGAGTGATAATTCCTTTAAATAGGTAGAATAAGTGTCTTCTTTATTTTCGCCAAACCAGGAACTGCCAATAATCAACAACTTCAAATCCGGATACTGAGGAACGAGCTCCTTCATGGCTAAGAGTATTGTGTGAACTCCTTTAGAGTGAGTCAATCTCCCAACAAAGATCATAGTAGTATCGGTTGCTTTTAGTCCTAATTTCTGCAATAGATCTTTGTTTTTTTGTTGAGGTGAAAGATGAAATTTTTCGAGAGTTATTCCGTTATGGATATCAAAACACTTATTCTGGTATTCTGGGAACCGGTTAATTACTTCAAGGGATGAGGTATAATGGCTCACACCAACAAAAGCGTCGATCATATCGAGATATTTCTTTACTGATTTATCCTTCATATTGCAGAAATAGTGGTTATGGTGATGTAAAATAATTTTCGGTTTAAAAGTTAGAAGCTTTTTATAATATGGCAGTAACCATAATCGACTTCTGATATGGATGATATCAGGTTTTAATTCATTCAGTTTTTTTGCAGTGGCAAAAGCATATGGAAAATGGAAGTTAAAAGATAAATGTCGTAGCCGGAGAAGCGCTTTTTTTCGATCAGAGAGGTAAAAACGATGAATATGATGCTGCCCTTCCTTCTCGTATGATGACAGCTTATCGATTTCCGGTTCATATATCGAGAGTACGTGTACTTCGAATTTTTTCAAATGTGGCAGGATTTCCCATATGCCATTTTCTATTCCGCCTCCCCTGATTGGCGGAACTGGTAATGCATCCGGTGCGATAATTGCTACTTTTTTCATTATTACTCCAATAATTCCAGATAAATTTGCTCTGTAGTTGCGGCAGTTTTCTCCCATGTGAAATTGTTTTCAATCCTTGTCCTGGCTGAACGCCCTATTCTCTCTCGCAATTGCCTATCCGAAACTAACATCTGCATTAAAGGTAGTATTTCGTCTGGAAATTCAGGATGTTCAACCATATAACCTGCATCACCCACAAGTTCCGGTATACCTCCCCGCGTACTCGAAATAACCGGAAGCCCTGACGCCATAGCTTCAGCAATAACAAGTCCGAAAGTTTCTGTTACGATAGACGGCGCACAAAAAATGTCTGCCATTTGGTATAGGTCCTGTATCTTATTTCTTCCGGTAAAGCCGTTGTATATAATGGCAGGTTTATTGGCTATCTCTTTTTTGAAGCTATCAAAAAACACCTTCTGTTCTTTGTCCGGTTTGTCGCTTCCACCGGAAGGACTGCCGATCATCATTAGTTTAACATTTTTATTTATCTTTTCCAGTTCATTGAAAGCTTTAATAACGGAGAGTACTCCCTTATTTTCCCTGATCTGTCCTACATAGAGCAATAATAGTTCATGATCATCTATTCCAAAGGAAGCTCTATGCTTCTTTCTTTCTGACCCATTGAGCCAGTACGGCGTAAAATGTTCAGGATTTATCCCATTATAGATAACCCTGCATTTTTTTTCATAAACCGGATATGGACTTAGTACTTCACGATTAACTACATAACCAGATACCCCGGTAAACATATCGATACTGTTCATTATCGACTTTATTTCCCAGGATTTCATCGATCTGCTGAATGGGCAGGTGTGATGTTGCAAAATGATTTTAGGGTTATATTTCAAAAATCTTTTCAGGGGCCTCACGAACCATGGGTTGACACGGATATGGATTATCTCCGGTTGGATTTCATTGAGATATTGCGCAATCTGGTAACAATAATGTACGTATTCCTTAAGGCTCCATATATCGAATACGGAACTCCTCATACTTTCTTTGGTAACCGTTATATGTATGAACTGTGCATTCCCAATGATGTGCTTTTCCGGGAGCTCTTTATCCGCAACGGAGAAGACATAAGGCTTAAATTGTTTGAAGTGATTGACGACTTCCGCGATCCCGATTTGTACTCCCCCACCCCGTACCGGCGGTACGGGTCTCGTATATGGAGCTATAATGGCTGTTTTTTTCATTATTTTTTTCATATTGTTTGATTTCGTTTTCGAAAAAAGTCATTTTTCTCTTGATTATTATTATTTTCTTAAAATCTCTTCAGTGATGTAATAATAATCATTCATTGTTTTGCTGTCCATCTTGTGTTTAATTTTCTCAAACAATTTGTTTTTAGAACAAAGTAATTTGATGAAATATTTTTCTTTAATGTCATTTTTTGTGAGAAGATGAAAGTTGTTTTTATTTGTATATAAGTTCAAATTGTATTTTTGCGCCAAATAGTTCAATGTTTTAATTGAATAAAACGAAATATGTTGCCCATGATCTAAGCCGTAATACCACCAGTTGTCAGGTTGTGGTATGGGGCTTGGTAGTAATTCCGTCGAAAAAAAGACGCTGTCGGAAATCGCCAGCATAGTCTCAATTTCTTTAATCGGCTCATCAAAATGCTCAAAACTTTCAAATGTAGTAATCAACTCGATATTGGAATGTGTTTCGTTGAATTCGAATCCTCTTCCAAAAAGATTTTTTGAATATTTGTCGCTCCAATAGAAATCGAAGCCTATATCACGCATCAGCCTTGTGAGTATTCCATAACCACCGGCATACTCCAAAAACTTTTTATTTTTGTCAAAAAAATGATATATTAAAATTGCGGTTTTCTCTCTGTAATAAAAATTTCTTTCAAAAATGCCAGTGTCTGATTTGTTGATGGCTTCATTATAGGATTCTTCTAACCAGTACGGTTCTTCTGTTTGCAGAAAATTACAAAAAGGGCAAAAAAAATAAGATACGTTATGTTTGTTCAACAAAATTGATGAAAATATATAAGTAGATTCATTATAGCAAATTTTACATTTCATTTTTCACCCTAATTGTCTTATTTCATTGTATCTCATATACTATAATTGAATAAAAAAAAAATCACAAGTGAACAAATGAAGATACTATACGATCATCAAATTTTTAATATACAGCAATATGGAGGGATCTCCAGATATTTTTCCGAGATTATCAATACGTTTCACCTAGGCACTTCCAAATATAATGTGACCGTCGATTTTTCTCTTCGTTACTCTGACAATCATTATTTGACCAACGCTTCCTTTTCCACACACAAACAATTTATGAAGAACAGGTTTTTTAAAGGACTGAGACGCCACTTTAATAAAAAAAGGTCCCAGGTTAATATAGCGCATAGTGTTAATGCCCTTAGATCTGGGCAATTTGATATTTTCCACCCAACTTATTACGATACGTACTTTTTGGAGCATATTGGCAATAAACCTTTTGTCCTTACTATTTATGATATGATCCATGAATTATTCCCGGGATCTAATCATGCCTCGGACAAATCTATAGAAAGAAAAAAAGAATTAGCCCGGAAAGCAGCAAAGATTATCGCGATCTCTGAAAATACGAAAATAGACATTATGAAGTTTTATAACATAGGTTCTGATAAGATCTCAACGGTTTATCTTGGTCCTCCAACATTAAGCGAAAGTGATTTGAATAAGCATGTTGCGACAACTCCTGAACGATTTATATTGTTTGTGGGCAATAGAGGCGGCTATAAAAACTTCGACACCTTTATTTCTGCGATTACCCCACTATTATCGGAGGACAAAAATCTTTATTTGATCTGTGCCGGAGGTGGTTCTTTTTCCTCTGCAGAATTAGAAGTCTTCGAAAAATTACGGGTGAAAGATAAAACAATTCAATTACCTGTAAATGATGATACTTTAGCGTGTTTATATTCGCGAGCATTAGCGTTCGTATTCCCTTCGCTTTACGAAGGATTCGGACTTCCTATACTCGAAGCGTTTACTTACGGGTGCCCTGTTCTATTGAGTAACAGCAGTTCGTTTCCTGAGGTTGCAGGGAAAGCCGGTATATATTTTGAGCCGACAGAAAAAGATTCCATTCGAAGTGAAGTTGGGAAAATACTCTATGATAAAGATATCTTAAATGATTATAAATTAAAAGGGTATGAACAATTGGCGAAGTTTTCATGGGATAAGACTGCAGAATCAACAAACCAGGTATATGCGAGTATCCTTACGTAACCTTTGTTAACTTCTTTTTTAATCAGGTACTCTTAAATAATACTAATGATACCTAACTATATTAGTAAACAATTAAAACAATATTATACCGGTATAATATTTGTTAAGGCAGCTCTAATCTGTTCTCTATAGTTATTCATCGAATATTTATCACGAACTATTTGCTGAATTCTACTGGATTCATGCCTTATCCATTCACTACTTTTTCTTGCAAATGCTGTTAGAGTTTTATCTATACAATCAATAGAACAATTTTCAAATATATATACGTCCCCTTCGTCTAATCCGCACTCTCTACTTACAATAGGAATTAGCCCGGATGACATCCCTGTCAGTATACTGCCAGCCATTCCTTCCGAACAGGACGGCATAACCACATAGCTGCATTTATCTGCAATTTGCTGATACTGTTTACTATTAATATCTACAAAGCCTATAGGGAAAATGTTTTTGTTTTTGTACAAATATCTTTTATATGCACGGTAAAAATCCCCTTCACTTTCAAAGTTGCTGCAAACATAAAGATTGATATTTTTATTCTTGGAAAAAACTTCTAACAGTAGATCAAGCCCTTTGTGGATTTGACCAAAACTAGCGAAATACAAGAAGTTGTTGGTTTGCTTCTTAGAAAAGTCAGGTTGAGGGAAATTAATGTATCCTGTATTTCTTATTAAAAAAAATCTATTCGCAGCATATTCGTTAAAAGTACTGCGGGTATGCTCGTTACCTATTAGAAAGAATGAATCAAAAGTATCAAGAACATCTTTCCTGAAGAGATTAACTATTCGTCTTTGTTTTAAGGTTGCTCCGGTCCTACTATTTGCTGCCTGCACCCGCAGTAACTCTGCTTTGATAGAAAAATCCGGATTAGATCCGGTTATATAGGCAATTTTTTTGCAGTCAGGACTCATTTTATGCTCATAGATAGGTGCGATTCCAGGATGTATATCGATGATGAGGTCGTACGTTCGGTTTAATTGTAGCTTATTATTGAAATCTACAAGATCTACATTATATTTGTAATTGCCAACAATTTTTACTAATTCTTTTACTTGTAGCATGTTTTGGTGGGTTTTGTTCGGATTATCAGGAAGAAATGGTGCTGTCATGTATAGAATCAATGCATTTTTGCTAAAGTAAGTTCCATTTATATTTTCAAGCAACTCTATCTTTTGTTTTTTCTTCTTTTTATTAAAACCACGAAAAAGTTTATCAAATATAAGCATTTCCTCACCTTAGCATGCAAACAGTTGAAAACGGTAAAAGCGGATATGTTTTAAAAAGCTACAAATGTCTGCAGCATTTTTTTCAGCAGCTCAATATTTATAGTGATATTTTCTCGTCCTTTCCCCGGACAGACAAATCTGGGAGGTTCTTCTCCTTCACCAAGCACATACGCGTAGTCTAAATCGAGTAAATCGGATAAATAATAAAAACATAAATTTAAATAATTAGGAGAGAACAGCTCTATGACTTTGCATTCCGGCTTACAGAAAACGAGATTAGATAATCCCGCACCATGAGCAGCTAATACAACTCCGGCATGCGCAAAATACCGTATCTGTTCTAGAATGGGCATATCCTCAAGAACAATTGTCTTGAATCCTATCGGTTTAATTATGTTCAGCATTTCATTTTCATTGGAAATCTGTCGAACATTGTTCTTTTTGTTTCTCGAAATATAAATTTTCTCCGGATAATTTTTTTTTTGCTTTAAATCAGTTTTATCTAATAAATTTCTTCGTAAAAAATCACAAGACCACTTCGGCATAAACCCAGATAATCCCGGATATGAAGGTACGAGTAGCGAAGAAGCCTGCCCATAAAAACTTTTATCGGCATAAATAAGCTTGCTTTTTGGTATGCCGATTACTTTCAATGTATCGAGTTGAAACTTATTAGTGCATTTGTTGGCAACAAACTTATCAATACTATTGAAAGGGACCCCAGCCTTGGATATCAAGTCAAGCCGGGGTAATACGTCAAACATCCAGTGAAAATAATTTTTACCGGCATCACAGGCGATAACTGCAACGTTGCCATCTATCCTAGTAGGACTGGGAATCGAGTTAAGAGTTAGATATGTGTGGTGAGCTGTTGTTTTACCCATCTCAACAGCTAGGTCTCCAATGATTTTATTGTCAGGCGTAATAACAGAACCTGTCTCCCCAAAGATTTTGCCATTTTTTATCATGGTAAAAAAAGCATCCGGAGTTACAAATTCCCGGTCACGCTCGAATTTCCAGTGTAACTCTCCTAAAGTAAACGGACGTTTTCTCTTAATTCTATGCGATGGGTAAATGAGTTTGTAATCTATTGTGCCATCTGCCTTGATATAGTCTATTATTGTATTGTGATATCCTCTATGAGTGATGTCCTCATTTTTATTAAAAAACCTTTTATTCAAGAATAATTGAATAGAGCTTCTCACGCAATATCCCCCTATCATTAATGGCGCGCCTATCATAGCATATTATTAGGATTTGTGAATATATGTATTTGATTGCCATAAATTGTTTGAAATGGAAATGATATTTTTTTCAGGAATAGACTAAAAAGAATATACTTGGGTTATTTCTGGCTAGGCATTTAAGGAGCTTATTGCTCTTTTAAACTTTTTCTTAAAAGTTGGTTTTTTCAAGCCGTAATGATTAATATAGGTATAGTTGTCAGCTTCTTTGTTAGGCAAAGTAAACATCGGATGTATAATCTTTTCTGAAAGCTCATATTTATTCATATTTGATAATTCGCTGTTACTGTTGGTTACATGAGTCGCATCTGCCCCAAATCCAATATTGCTGATAAGGTTTATATTAGGCATTATCGATAGGCCATTATTCATTAGAAGAGTATAGCCCCATTGGTAATCCCATGTATTAATTTTATTGCTTGAAACCGCGCTAAGGCAATTGATCCAGTATTCTTTAATTTCAGGTTCGGAATAAACATTGCTTATTTGGTTACTGGCAAGAAAATCCGGGAATGTTTTTAAATTTGCATCGTAAAGATGCCAAGCCCTTCTCCATGTTGCCCATCCCCAAATATGAGCAATTCTGGAGAAATAATAGGTAGCATTTCCTCGTTGTACTCCATTTTGGAAGTTATCACCGGATATCATCATAACCCGTTTATCGTGCCTGTAATGTTCTAGTAATTGGTTGCAAAACATAAAAAAAGATTGGCTGGGAACACAATCATCTTCTAATATTATTCCTTCCTCTACATTCTCAAAAAACCAATCAATTGCAGAGCTTACAGCACGCTTACAACCGACATTCTTCTCCCTGAATAAGGTATGTATATCACAATCCCAATTAACTTGTTTTATTATATCCCTCGTCATTTGACATTTTTCATTTTCTTCTTTGTCAGCCCGGGGACCATCTGCGGCTATAAATAGTCTTTCGGGTTTAACCTTTTTTATTTCATCAAAAACCACTTGAGTTGTATCCGGTCGATTAAATATTATAAATAGTATTGGTGTTTTAAAAATCATACTGCCCCTGATTTGCTCTGATTTTCTAAGAACTACTGTTCTTTTTTTGATCACTACTTCTTTTCAATGACTTAATAAAACTGGAAGTATAATTGCAACTATCCCATGTTGTTTTCGAAATATTCAATAACTTTCTTAAGTCCCATTTCCAAAGGTACTTTTGGCTCCCAATCTAATTTTGTTTTTGCGAGTGTAATATCTGGCTGTCTTTGCTTGGGATCATCAGCAGGAAGCTTTTCATATATTATTTTAGATTTGCTGCCGGTTAATTCGATAATTTTTTTTGCAAACTCGACTATTGGGGTTTCTACAGGATTACCTAAGTTAACAGGACCTATATATCCCTTTTCTGAGTTCATCATTTTTATCATTCCGTCAACGAGGTCATCTACATAACAAAAAGATCTGGTTTGTGAACCATCACCATAAACTGTTATATTATTGCCTTTTAGTGCCTGGACAATAAAATTGCTAACTACCCTGCCGTCGTTTTCTGCCATTCGCGGGCCATAGGTATTAAATATGCGGATAATTTTTATACTAACGTTGTTCTGCCTGTGATAGTCCATCATCAGGGTTTCGGCTACTCTTTTTCCTTCATCATAACAACTTCTGATGCCGATCGGGTTAACATTCCCCCAATAGGTTTCTTTTTGCGGGTGCTCGGTGGGATCTCCGTAAACTTCAGAAGTAGAAGCTTGTAGTATTGTTGCCTTTAATCTTTTCGCTAGTCCCAGCATGTTAGTCGTCCCAATAACGTTAGTTTTAATTGTCTTAACTGGGTTATATTGATAATGCACCGGGGATGCTGGGCACGCTAGATTGTATATTTGGTCTACCTCTACCAGAATCGGTTCGATAATATCGTGACGTATAAGCTCAAATCGTTTATTATCCATTAAATTGAAAATATTTTCTTTTGATCCGGTAAAGAAATTGTCGACACAAACAACTTCATTCCCTTCCGTTAACAACCGCTCGCACAAATGTGAGCCGATGAATCCCGCTCCTCCGGTTACAAGTATCCTTTTCCTTATCATATTATTTCCCGTCCTTTTATTTGTTTAGTTATATCATCTCGTATAAGCTATTAGAACTGTTTCCGTTGTAGGATGAAAAGCGTATAATCTAGTGACCACAAAATGTTATGGCACCATAATGTTATTAAATATAAAAAGGCTTTAAATAATATAACACAGATATTTGCATAAGAAAACCTGGACAAGGTTTGTCGAAACGGTGTCTTTATCCCCGGATAATTCTGTTAAATGTATATATGCCAATTTATCTTAATAATTAAACCGGTTGCAAGAATTATCGAAGTAGCGTTTATTCAACACATAGAACTAATCATGGAACTGTAGTAAAATGTTAGAATTAATAATTTTGATATCAAAAGAAATTTAAACAATGTTGAAAATATCTATTGTTACTATAACCAAAAACTCCGAAAGATTTCTCCGTAGTACAATTCAGAGCGTTATTATGCAAAAAGGCATCAATGAACAATATCAGCTTGAGCATATTTTTGTCTACGCTCCTTCTGAAGATGATACTCTCAATATCATTCTTGAGTATCAGAATGATTACCCGGGGAGGATCAAGCTAATTCATGAAAAAGAAGCAATAGGGATATCCCATGCTATGAACTTAGGTATCGAGGCAGCAACCGGAGACATAATCAATCACCTTCATAGTGATGATTCATATCAGCATGATCATGTCTTATTAACAGTTACAAACGCCTTTGAGACCAACCCTGAATTCTACTGGCTCTACAGCGGGTACCGGCTAATTGATCATAATAATGTATTCCAAAAATTCCAATTATGCGAGATTTTCTATTACCCTGAATTGTTTAATAGATCGGTTGTGCCCCATCCGACGGTATTCATAAAAAAATCGTTATTCGAAAAATATGGATCATTTGATATTTCATATAAGTGTGCAATGGACTATGATCTCTGGTTCAGGATCGGAAACGATAATCAACCGATTATAATTAACGACTATCTGGTCAACATAAGAAATGGTATCTATAGTACCAGCAATGTTCTGTCAGAACTTACAGGAGACGAAGCACAAAGCTTACGACAGAAGTATGTCAGTGTAATCAATAAAGAAATTGATGCGATTAAGGATGTGCAAAACTTTGGATTTAATAAAAAATATTTTTCCGATGTTTTTTACAGAATGGCTCAGATATATAATAAAAAACAAATTAATGATAAAAAACGTGCATTAAAGTGCCTATCGCTATCCATAAGATTAAATCCTTATGTCATGAAACGGTATATATATTATTTATTTATTTATTTTAGTAACAATTATCAATGGTGATATTCGACCAGAGTAACTTAAGGAGTGCTTCATGAAAACAACCGGTATTGTACTTGTTCAGAACGAAGAAGAATTCATCGGAAAATGTCTGAATGGTATCTATGATGCGCTGGATGAAATTGTTGTCATTTCTGATACAAAATATAGTTTTACCGGTGAAATTATCACTCCCGATAATACCGTTAATGTCATCAATAATTTCCCTGATCCCAAGAACAAAATCGTGAAGATATTCGGCGAGTTCTATGACCCTAACCTTGCGCCGCTATATAATGATCGCAAGCAAAGGGAAATCGCCAGGAACTCCAGCCGGATTAATCCTGATATCTTTTTTGTTGCTGATTCTGATGAGATTTGGAAGCCTGAAATATTAAAAAATGTTATTAAATATATTTCCGATCATTTTGATGAAGGCAATTATTTTCGAGCAAAAGCAGTTCTGTTGTTCAGAAAACTATACAATGGAGAAACATTGGCAGTAGCCTTAAAAAATCGTAACAAATTTTATTTCCAAAACATATCAATCGCATATAAACCTGAATTAAAACCGAAATTTTCTCGATTAGTGGAGGGGAACATTAAAGAAGTCCATGTCCCATTATCAATTGGTTTACTGGAACATCATAGCTTTATAAAAGATGAAACACGAATGTACGAGAAATTGATGCATTGGGGCCATGCACATGATAAAACCGAAGAATACTTCGAAAAATGGTTTAAAGAAAAATGGTTATGCGCTGATCTGAACAGCAAAAATGTCGGACTCCATAATCCAAGCATGAAGCCTCGATTAAGAAAATATGAACCTGCTATGCTTGAAGCTATTATGAGCACAAACAATAATCTCAAAATCGAGAATGAAATAACCGGGTTTTTCAGGAAACATGATAAGAAAAAGCGTTTCTTCTTGTTTTAAGCAGCCGAATTTCAACTATTTGGTAGAGACCGCTTCCGTTGCTACCTGATATAAAGATACAGTATCTATAGAAGAATCTTCTGCTGTCAGATTCTGGTTATCTGAAAATTTCACGAATAATGCTGGACACTGTTCTTTCCAGAATTCCAGGTCAAACACCTGCCATGCATGACATCCGAATGGAAGTTTGTTCTTATTGATTTTATAGAGAAATCTGGGACTTTTTTCGAAAGAAAACCTAAGTGCAACTTTAGGTTTTGCAATATTAAACTGTTTATAAAACATGGGAACATAACGGACAAAGAAAATATCTTCGTTAGTGTTTTTATATTTTTTCCTGAATTCATACATTTTACTGGTTTTTAAGTAGACCCACGTTAATCCTAAAAATATGGTTTTTTTTAATAACTCATAAAATGATGCGTGGGGGGTCAGTTTTATTTGATTAATCTTATAAATCAAATTTAATATTTTATTTCTTTTACTTAAGTAACATTCAATCGCTGCAATTATGTCATCTACTTTTCGTAAAGAAAAGCCTCCGTTACCGGCTACTCCAGTAAATTTGTTTCCACGCAACCAGGGAGCTCCAATGTAACTATATCCCTGATCACACCAGTAACTAAGTTCATCAGAGAACACAAGGCAATCAAGCTGATATATAAGCACATACTCATAATTAATGAATTTTTTGTAAAAAGATTTTTGGTACATCAATCTGTTATAGGCTTCAACATCTTTAAAAAAAACAGCTGGAAGTCTTAAAAAAGTGATATTGAGATCTTTATCGTTTAAAAACTGTTGGTAATAAGTTAAATTAAGGTTTTCCGGACATACAAAAACCAACGGCCAGTTTTTGAGCACATGTACTAATTGGATGAAAGAAATAACCTCGTTATCGCTCAAGGTTTCTTTGTATAGAGGCGTCACGACAACTGCTTTGCTTTTGTTGTTCATGGGGGGCTCCTTATGATTTTAAGATTTAATAAGCTGCCTTATATTAAGCCAAGACAATCGCGGACACAATACTCAAAATCCTGATACGGAGAATCTATTCCAAATGTCTTGGTATTCACCGTATTATATACAAAGTGGCGCTTTTCAAGGCTGTACTTTTGCCATGGGGACATATTGAGGAGCTGAGGGAAATATTTAGTAATTCCGTCGGTGATATCCAGCTTGAAGCTTCGGTTAACCCCTTTTACCTTGCTTAGTGTCTCAATTATGTAGTCTGCTGAAATAATATCATTTCCCAATACCAGGTTGTTGTCATGGTTATCATTTTCAAGAAGATAATTAATAACTAAGGCAATGTCTTGTCCGTGAATGTGATGGAATTGGGAATCAGCAGTAAAGTAGCGTAGTAGTTTTATATATTTTGCTGCTGTTTTAAGACCTGAGTTAATATGGGATATTGAATGCCCATAACCACCTCCCATAACTAGCGTCGGGAAGAGCGTTGTAATTTTGGAAGCTATAGGTAATGACTTCATCTGTTGGTAGAGCCTATATTTTGTTTCGATATATCCGGTTGCTTGCTCCACAACAGATTGCGAAATAAGTTCGTTATTATCAGTTAGAATACTGGCAGTAGAGAAATTGATGATTTTGCGGCATCGTTGTGGATTGAGCAATGAAAAAAACTCCATGGTTTTTTCAAAATTAATGTCCCAGCATGCCCGCCCGCCCCAAACGGTGGCAATATGAATAACATAATCCATTTCCTGGAGTAAATCTTTGAATTCCGAAATGGAATAAAGACTGGAATGAATAGGAACTACGTTCTCTTTTTGTGCCTCGTTGATTCGCAGTTTGCCGGGAGTTTTTGCGAGCAGGTGGAGCTTGTAGCTGCTGTTTTTAATGAGCTCGTCAAAAACGTAAGAGCCTACACATCCGGTACTTCCTGTTATAAATATATTTATTTTGCTCATGGTAATAATATAGTTGTTATATCAAAAATAGTTGTGCAAAAATGCTGCTTTATAGATTATCATAATAACGAATGATCGTCCATTAATTAGAATAAATAATGAATCTATTATTCGGTTGCACTGGATATCATGACAAGGATTACCGTTTCAAATTGCCATCATATCAGAAAAAGAAAAAGCGTTTCTTCTTGGCTTGAGCAACGGGAACTTTCTCATTTTTTAAAATATAATCAAATTGTTTCAGAATTTTTTCCGGATTGATAAATTCATTTAAGGTATTGTTTTTGTAAAAAGGTTGTTTTACATATTCTATATAATGGTCGTCATTTTTGTCTAATTCAATCACCTTTTCAATCAACGCTTCCATACTTTCAAACTCATGGTAATTCAAAAAGCTTTTGGTATTAAAATCTCTATCGACAAGTTCATTTCCCCAATAGATCGGCAGACTGTTAACTTGCATAGGCTGAAATATTTTTTCGGTAGTATACCCGGGATATGAGGCATTCTCAAACGCAATTGTAAATTTGTAATCTTTGATGAAGGCAAGTTTGTCTTTTACTGGACCTCCGATGTTATTGAGGAATTTGCCTCCTGAATCTACTCTTTTGTATTTTGACAAAGCATGAAAAAAATCGGTACGTTTTTTTGCAGAATCTCTCCCATTTGAAAAGACGAAATTGCAGAATTTTGTTTTCTCTTTTAATATATCTTCAGCATTAAAAGAAGCTGGTTTAATGAGTTTTGTAGGCTCATCATACATGACATAAAGAGGCAATCTGTAATGGTCCGGGTTGTCGATGTAATCAAAAGTAAAAGCGTAATCACATTCATTGAAGTCAGGTCTGCGGTTCTCTCCGGTGTAATATATTTTTAGACATTTATATTTTTTGTGGTTATTGGTAAATGCGGAATAAAACAGAAAATCCGGTGATTCTGATATTTCGACATCATAGACCTGGCGCAGTAGATTATAAAAATAATTATCTGTTTTAATAAAGTCAGGCCAGAAATCTGCAAAATTTATTTTTATCTTTTTTTTCACTATTGCTAACCTGGTATGCTTTGTTAATTTAGCCTTAAGCTAATTAGCCTAATAAGCTTTGCTTTTTTCAATGTAGCTTTGGTACGCTTTCAGTATCCCGTCTTTAAGCGCTGTTTTATGTTTCCAGCCTAGTCCATGAACCTTGTTGACATCAAGCTGTTTGCGAGGTGTTCCATCAGGTTTCGTGGTATCATAAACAAGTTCTCCTTGAAATCCTACAATGGTTTTTATGGTTGAAGCAAGTTCTGCGATCGTAATATCTTCTCCTGTACCGATATTCACGATGTCATCGCCTTCATAAGAGTTCATTAAATAAACACAAGCATCGGCAAGATCATCGACATAAAGGAATTCACGGCGGGGGCTGCCAGTACCCCAGACGCATACGGTTGGTGAACTATTAACCTTCGCTTCATGAAATTTTCTAATAAGGGCCGGAAGAACATGAGAATTCTGAAGGTCGTAGTTATCATTTGGACCATAAAGGTTCGTCGGCATGACACTGATAAACTTCGTTCCGTATTGCTTGTTGTAAGACTGACACATTTTAATTCCGGTAATCTTGGCAATTGCATAAGGCTCATTCGTCGGTTCTAATTCCCCGGTAAGCAAATATTCTTCTTTTATCGGTTGAGATGACAATTTGGGATAAATACAAGAGCTTCCCAGAAATAGTAATTTTTTTACCTTATTTTTGTAGCTATGGTGTATAACGTTCGATTCTATCATGAGATTATCATAGATAAATTCTGCGGTATAGGTATTGTTAGCATGAATGCCTCCAACTTTTGCAGCAGCTAAAAAGACGTACTCGGGCTTCTCCTGCTCGAAGAAATTCCGGACGGCTGCTTGTTCTCGCAGATCAAGTTCTCGTCCCGTTCTGTAAACAATATTCGTATAGCCATCATTCGATAGCTTTCTCATTAATGCAGAGCCAACGAGACCATTGTGTCCTGCTACGTATATTTTTGAGTTTTTATTCATGCTTATTCCTTTTTAATTAATTACAATATAATAAACCTGGTCTCAGTATAAAGAGTTTGTGATATTATAAATTAATGCCAACGGCTTTACAGTCCGCTTTTACCATAATCTCAACGAGGTCGTCAAATTTTACAGTTGGTTCCCAACCAAGTTTTGATTTAGCTTTTGCAGGATTACCCAGCAACTGTTCAACTTCTGCAGGACGGAAATAGCGAGGATCTATTTCGACTATAACTTTACCGGTTTTTTTGTTAATCCCGACTTCTTCCCTGGCGTGGCCTTTCCATTCAATATCTATTCCAGCAACCTTAAATGAACGCTCGATGAACTCTTTTACGGTATGCATCTCTCCGGTAGCAAGAACATAATCACCCGGTTCATCTTGTTGCATAATTCTCCACATACCTTCGACAAAATCAGGAGCAAAACCCCAATCTCTTTTTGCGTCGAGATTTCCCATGAAAAGCTTTTCTTTTTTTCCGGCTAAAATGTCCGCTACGGCAAGTGTAATTTTTCTGGTTACGAAAGTTTCGCCGCGACGAGGTGACTCATGGTTAAACAGGATACCATTTGAGGCATGCAGGTTATACGCCTCTCGATAGTTCACAACAATCCAATATGCATAAAGCTTAGCGACCGCATAAGGTGACCGTGGGTAGAAGGGAGTGGTCTCTGATTGAGGAACTTCTTGTACTTTTCCATATAATTCAGACGTTGAAGCCTGATAAAATCTTGTCTTAATTCCAGTCTCTTTGATAGCATCAAGAAACCTGAGAGTGCCTACTGCATCGACTTCAGCAGTATACTCAGGGACTTGAAATGACACCTGTACGTGGGACTGAGCCGCTAAGTTATAGATCTCGTCAGGATGGACTTTCTCAAGGATTCGATTGAGGTTGCTTGAGTCAGTAAGGTCTCCGTAATGAAGATGCATTTTTATATCTTGGTTATGAGGGTCCTGATACAGGTGGTCAATTCTTCCCGTGTTAAACTGGCTACTGCGTCTGATAATTCCGTGAACCTCGTAACCTTTGTCAATGAGAATCTCGGTAAGATACGAACCGTCTTGTCCTGTTATCCCTGTGATTAATGCTTTTTTCATCTTTTACTCCTTATTGTAAAATAATTTTATAAGAAATCCTAAATATTATAAAACAAAAATATATTTTGGTAAAATACTTAATTGCCTACCCTTCTATCAAATCTACGAAATTTGTTTAATCTTTTGTTTTCGACAATAGTTAAAATTTTATTTAACTGCTGCGCGGAATCTTTCCAGGAAAAGTTATTCTCTACTCTTTCTCTTCCTTTTCTGCCCATGCTGGTTCTCATTTTATGATCATTTAATAGCGTTGTCAGCGAATCGGCAAGACTAATCGCATCTTCAGGATTCTCAACCAGAAGTCCGGTTTTCCGGTCTTCCACGATTTCAGGAATTCCACCTCTTTTTGAGCTTACTACCGGCAGCCCCGTCGCCATTGCCTCAACGAGGATGAGCCCAAAAGGTTCGTCCCATACCGAGGGAGCACAGAAAATATCCGCCATCAAATAGATATCCGGCATTTCACTATGCGGGATAAATCCTAATATTTTTATTTTATCTCCCAATTGTTTTGCTTTTTTAAATACTTTTTTACTAAATGAGTCAGTTGCGTTAGTATTCTGAGCTGATCCTCCTGCTATGAGGAGCACTGTATCGGAATGGTCATTTATGAGTTTTTCCATCGCATCGACAAGGACATGAATGCCCTTTCTTTCTCGAATTGCTCCGGCAAATAAGATTACTGTTTTGTTTTCCAGGCCATGTTCTTTTCGTAATTGCCGGCGTTTGTTTTCTGATTCCCAATATGGACGGAAAATCATGCTGTCAACTGCGTTATTAATGACACACGCTTTACCGGCATACTTAGAGTATTTCTCTGTAATATCATAATTCTTGCTATATTCACTCAGTTCAATAATAAGATCGGTTTCATCCAGTATTCTCCGGGCTTTGCGCTCAGAAAACATATCTCGTATATTATGATTATGTTCATGGAGAATAATTTTGACTGCGTTACCAAGGTGTTTACGGAGTAACTGGACATAGTCAGGTCTGTTGTGGACGATGAGAATATCCGGCATTAGCTTCTTGATGACAAAAGCCGATGTTAATAGGTACTCGTAATATGACGCGTTAAAAGAAAGTTTGTTGACGTAATGGTAAAAACCTTTGAGCCGGTGCATAACCCTCAGATAATGAACTCCGTTGATCAGCTCATATTGTTTCTGGTCTTTACCCAAGCAGGAAACTATATAAGTATCGTGTTTACCCGCAAGTTGATCGGCTAAATTGGTCGCTACATTTTGCACAGCACCTTGCTGTGGTGACGGGACAATCGATTTGTCTGATAATAGATGGATTATTTTTAACTTTTTCATTATATTGGTATTCCGTAATTTATTAATTCCACAGGGTAATTATACTACAATCTTTTGAAATGGTCATGATAATTGTAGGGGATTATTTCACTGGAATAAGTAATGAACGCTGTTTCCAGTTTATTGGTCTACGCAGTACCAGTAATCCGATCAAGGGTTTGGACAGCGGCTAAGCATAGGTTAAACAAAGCTAACGATTAAATAATGATAGCAGGAAATTCGAGAATTTTTTTACTTGTTTCCTGAATATTTTGTCATTTAAGCATGGATTAAAACGTTTTATGTAAAAATGATTAGTGAATCGGCTATTTGTACCGGGGTAGCTGGTAAATATCATTTTAAACCCTAGATATTTTGCCGCATTAACGCTTGAGTGACAGAACTTACCCCATGGCCAGGAAAAGAAGTCGCAATGTTTTTCAAGCTTTTCTTCAATCATTTTCTTTGAAATGCCTATTTCGTCAACAAATCGTTTGTAAGCTTGCCAATCAGTCTCGCGTATTCTGGTATGTGGATCGTAGGCTCGATATGCAAGGCTTGGCCCGGAGTTAAAAACGTCGGAACCGATTTTTATGGTATTATCTTCGAGTGACTTAAGTTTGAAACTTTCATATAATGTTTTTCCAATGTTATAATATTCGATCTTATCCGAGACATAAATATACCTATGATAATGACCGTGAGGTTCAAAATCAATTAATCCGGATTTGTGCATATCTTCTATTTCAGTCCAGTTCAGATAACTTTCGTAGCGTTTCTTTAAGGATTCAATAAAAGCGTCATTATCATCTTTCATGACTGCATTATCACAATTTCTTTCTTGGTCATTATCTGCAATGAGTGAAGTCGTTAAGAATATTGTTGCCGGAATGTTATGTTTTTTGAGGATAGTGTATGCGTACAGATAATTATCAAGATAACCGTCGTCAAAGGTAATAACAAATTGTTTTTTTTTGATTTTTTTTTTGAGAAATACCTGGAAATACATTTCTTCTGCGCTGATGCATTGATATCCTTGATTCAGCATATAAGTGATCTGTCTGTCAAAGGTATCAGGCCGGTAGTTAAGGTTATTCTCTGGTAAAGGACTGATATGATGATACTTAAATACCATGATCGTCGGCCTAGTGTATATGTAGACCGAGAGAGCTATAAAAATAATATATAATATAACAGTCATATTTACTTAAATATACTCCTTATTTGAAATATCATTGTATCAACATACTACATATAATTTGTTATGATTTCTTATACTATTTTACAAGCTTTTGCCTGATTATAGAAGCCTAAATCAAAAAATAACCGAAAACTACGTTAATTCCTCATATATCGAAGCCAGTTTCTTGCCTTGGACCGTTGCGTTGAACTCAGATTCAATATGCTGCCGGGCTGCTTTAGCAATTGTAACCCATTCGGTTTTGTTATTCACTAACCACATAAGATTTTCAAAGATTTCATCAACATCTCGTTCTTTTGATAGCAATCCCGTTTTCCCATGTTTGATTATTTCCGGGATATCACAGTGTTGTGAGCTGACTACCGGCATTCCTGTTGCTGCCATTTCGATGACCGATACCGGTGCTCCGCCTTCCGTGTCTCCATCTTTTGCTGTGACACTCGGCGATAAAAATATATGATGCTTGTAAGCTTCTTCAAATAGCACAGAGAACGGTCTATAGCCAAGCATCGTGGTTTTTGATTCCATTTTATATTTTTTTATGATCGCGAGGATTTTGTCTTTCTCACTTTTGCTGCCTGCATCACCGATAATCGTTATTTCTATCGGTACATCTTTTTGCAACCTGCCCAATGCCTCCAGTGCATAAGGTATTCCTTTTTTTTCTCTAAAGGATGCCGCAATTAATATCTTTAACGGGGAATTATCATCCCAGGTTCTAAGCTTAAATGGTATCGTATCAAGTGTGACTCCCAGGTGCTGTACTATTATTTTTTCTTCCGGGCAACCAAGCTTTTGAACGACGGTTTTTGCCATAAATGGCCCTTCGCAAAGAACACGGTCAACGTGCTTGAATAATTCTCTATACCTGCTGTACCAAAGGAAAAAAGCCTTGGGGAGATAGGTAACATCCAGACCATAGAACGTTACGACATGTTTAAGTCCCGCTTTTTTAGCTGCCCGTAAATTTGCCCAGCCAATGTACCCGAAATGAGAATGCAGGATGTTTGCATCATACTGTTGTGCCTGTGAAATAAGATACTCTGAATAAGTACTTGCAAATAGCTTGTGCGGGAACTTTTTGCGTAGCAGGTTCCATCGGGAAATATCAGACATGCAGTGTATGTTCGGGACCCGGAATTGTTCCAGATTAGAAGTCTTTTCGCAAACAACATGATTCTCTATCGTCTCCGGGAGATAGCGGACCTGGTTGTATAGCCATGTTTGTGTCTGTGCAAGCCATTTCGGAAAGCTATGTATCACACAGGTTTGGAGTGCTTCTGCCATTAATAGTTCCTTTATTTATTCCCGAAAAAACACTGGATTCTTTCGCAAATAAAATCGATATTATCCATGCTCAAATCATAATGCATCGGTAATCTGAGTATCCTCTCGCTATCCCTTGTCGTATACTTGTCTTCTCCGACAAAAGTTCCGAATTGATAACCTGCCTTTGCTGTATGGAGCGGAATATAATGAAAAGCAGATTGTATTTCGTTACTTCTTAAATAACCAATAAGCTCATGCCTTTTTTCCATATCTGCCAATTTAAGGTAGAACATATGCGCGTTATGTCTACAGTGATGAGGTATCGTGGGTAACTCCAGAAATCCTTTTATTTCCAAGTCTTTTAAATTCTTATAGTATCTATTCCATAATTGATGTCGTTTTATGTTTACTTCTTCTGACATTTCTAATTGGGCAAACAGGAACGCGGCATTGATTTCGCTGGGCAAATAACTGGACCCGATATCTACCCAGGTATATTTATCTATCTGACCCCTCAAAAACTTTGTACGGTTGGTACCTTTTTCTCTGATGATCTCAGCCTGCTCCATGAACTTCGGATCGTTGACGAGGATTGCCCCACCTTCTCCGCATTGGTAGTTCTTGGTTTCGTGGAAACTAAAACAGCCTATATGTCCGATACTGCCCAGTGCTGTCCAATTATAGCTGGACATAATCCCTTGCGCAGCATCTTCGATGACAATCAGATTATGTTTTTTTGCTATGTTCATAACCGCATCCATGTCACACCCGACGCCAGCGTAATGGACAGGGACTATGGCTTTTGTCCTTGGCGTGATTGCTTCTTCGATTTTGGTTTCATCAATGTTCATGGTGTCCGGTCGTATATCAACGAAGACGATCCTGGCGCCGCGAAGGACAAACGGGTTGGCACTTGAGACAAACGTATATGACGGCATGATCACTTCATCGCCTTTTTGAATGTCTGCCAAAATGGCCGCCATTTCTATCGCGTGTGTGCAAGAGGTCGTGAGTAAGGCTTTTTTTGTCTTGGTATTTTCTTCAATCCATTGATTGCATTTTTTTGTATAGATACCGTCTCCGCAGAATTTTTTGTTTTTAAGTACCTGAGAAATATAATAATTTTCTTTGCCGGTAACCAGAGGTTCATTAAATAAGATCATTTGTACCTACCCCACATTTATTTACCTGAACAAGCAGGAAAATATATCTATTTTTTAGTAATACTAAGTATATCCTGGCATAATAATTCTAATGCAATATCCGGTTTCAACTGTCCGGTTTTAATTGCGAGATCAGTTTGGCATAGCATATCCATAATTTTTACAAAATCCGAAGAAGTAACATTTTTCATCATTCCAATAGTGTTCTTGACGATAAAAGGATGTTTTCCGCACATTTTGGCTATATCTCCGAATTGAGTTCTTCCTTCATAGAGCGATTTAATCATCAAGAGGCCTCTGAAATGAGATACAATCAATCCTAATAGTTTGATTGGCTCTTCACCATGGTAAAGGATTTTGGAGATAAGTTCCATACTTAAGGCCGTTTTTCCTTCAACAAGGCAATCAAGCAATTGAAAGGAATTCGCTCCGGCAGAGCTGACAACTGTGTCGACATCAGTCACAGTTATCCGGTCATTTTTTCCGATAAACGTTATCAGCTTTTGGATTTCGTTATCAAGAAGGCGAAGATTTTCGCCTACGATCGTATGGAGTCTAAATGCTGCTGTTTCCTCTATTTCTTTGCCGTTTTTCTTTACCCAATTGTTAACCCAGTTGACAACCTTTTCGCCTTCCCATGATGCGAAAGGTTTATACTCACTGAACTCAGAGAGTTCCTTAAGATGTTTGACGAATTTTTTGCGGTTATCGACGTTGCCATATACAACAAATATAAGATAGGTGTCTGAGCTGAGATTGCGAAGCACGGCTTTGAGATTAGCTATTTCAAATTCTTCATTTTTGGATGGTTCGGATTCTGTTTTTGTATTTTTCAGCAAATAAAAATTCTTAACGACGACAACTTTAGTTGTAGCAAACATGCCTAGCGATTGGCAGGCATTAATGATATTCGTAATTGTTGCAGATTCGTTTTCGTAGACTTCTAGACCGAGAGCCCGGGACTCCGCAGGCAAGACAGTTGTTATTATATCTTGAATGTGTTTATCAATAAGAAAGTCTTCTTCGCCATATAGGACTGATAATAGAGGGATATTTTTGTTCATGATATGATAGTCACCTTGTTTTGAATAGTTTACCATAAAGGATTTGAATTATCCATATTGGGGAGCGAATCTACGATTAAAACAACCCGAGTTGCCGTGGTTGTTTAACCTCCTCTACATTGATCTTGACGGTGTTTTCTTCTAGACCAAAGAGCAATTCTTTTGCTCTCGATATGACATTTATTGGAAGACCCGCAAGTTGCGCTACATGGATTCCGTAACTTTTATCAGCAGCGCCGGGAATAACTTTTCTTAAGAAAACGACATGGTCATCCTCTTCGGCTACTGCGATATTAAAATTATTCATACCATGATACTGTGAGGTAAGTCCGGTTAATTCATGGTAATGGGTGGCAAAAATCGTTTTGGCGCCAATGTTCATATGAATATGCTCGGCGACAGCGGCGGCGATACTCATTCCGTCATAAGTCGATGTGCCTCGTCCGATCTCATCGAGGATAACCAGGCTGTATTTGGTAGCATTATGAAGAATATTTGCGGTTTCATTCATTTCAACCATAAAGGTACTCTGCCCGGAGAAAAGATCGTCCATAGCACCTACCCTTGTGAATATTCGGTCGACCATTGTTAACTCTGCCGACTGGGCAGGCACATACGAGCCGATCTGAGCTAACAATACAATAAGGGCAATCTGTCTCATATAGGTGGACTTCCCTGCCATGTTCGGACCGGTAAGGATCATAAACCGGTTATCCGTCGAATCCATATCAACATCATTTGGTATGAAGTTTGAAGAGTTGATTGTTTTTTCTATGACCGGGTGCCGCGCAGCCTTGACCCTTAAAATCCCCTGATTTTCGTCCATCGGATAGACGGTGGGACAGGTGTAATTATTCTCTATAGCAGCTTCAGCAAAGGAGAGCATGACATCAAGTTGCGCTAAGCTTTTGGCTGCTTTTTGAAGCGGAAGTATGTACTTGGCTATAGCATCTCTAATTTCAGTGAATACCTTATATTCCAGCTCAAGCGCTTGATCGGCGGCATTCAGTATTTGAGATTCTTTCTCTTTTAGTTCAGGAGTGATATATCGCTCGCCATTGGTTAATGTTTGTTTTCTGATATAGTAGTCCGGAACCTGGCTAATGTTAGCATTTGTGACCTCCAGGTAATAACCGAAGACTTTGTTATAGCCAACTTTTAATGACTTAATTCCAGTCGATTCTTTTTCTTTGAGCTCCAGTGCCGCAATCCAGGCTTTGCCGTCACGGGATGCTAGCCGTATATCATCGAGTTCCTGAAAATATCCTTCTCGAATAATCCCGCCGTCCTTGAGCGCGATAGGAGGATCGTCGACAATTGCAGTGTCGATAACTTCAATTATTTCGTCAATCTTATTGATATCTTCCGCTGAGAGCATCGTTGCTATCATTGGAGAAATACAGTCCTTAATCAGTTCCTTAATTGTTATTGCCTGCTTGAGCGACGTACACAATGCCCTTATTTCTTTGGGGTTTGCAATCATCGATGCAATTCTTGTTGTGATCCTTTCGATGTCGTAGACGGACTTGAGTTTTTCACCCAGTTCCAATTGTAATGAATAATTCTTGAATAATTCCGTGACAGCTTCCTGTCGCGTAATAAGTTCATTATAATCAAGGAGAGGACTAGCAACCCAGTGTGCAAGTAACCTTCCGCCCATTGCTGTCCTGGTCTTATCGAGTACCCATAGTAGCGAACCTGTTTTATCTTTTTCACGCATCGTTGTGTTAAGTTCGAGGTTTCTTCGCGTCGCGACATCGAAGAACATGTACTTTCCCGATAAATACGGGGTAAGCCTGTTAATGTGACCGATATTTGTTTTCTGAGTTCTTGATACGTAGTTAATAATGGCTTTTACTGCTGGAAAAGCTAGTTGGAGTGATTGGCAACCAAAACTTTCGAGGCTATTAATATTAAAAAAGTCGAGAAGTGCTTTCTGTGATTTTTCTATGCTTTCCGCTTCATAGATAGTTATGGTCGGCAAAAGTAACTGCGAGAGTTCTTTTGTCATCAAAATCTCCGAGGGATTAACTCTGCTTATTTCATCCTTCAGGTTCTTTTCGGATTGTGCCTGTGACACATAGAAATCCCCGGTAGAAACATCGATATAAGCTATGCCGTATGCTGAACTTTTGTCTTCCTGATAAACGGCCATGAGATAGTTATTGCTTTTTGAGTCGAGCATAGTCGTTTCCGTAACAGTTCCAGGAGTTACGATTTTGACTACTTCACGTTTCGTTATCCCTTTGGATGCGGCTGGATCTTCTGTTTGTTCACATATTGCTACTTTGTAGCCTTTATTGATAAGCCTGGGAATATAATTGTTTGCCGCATGGTAAGGAATACCGCACATAGGCACATGCGCGCCTTCTGTCGTTTTTCCTCGTGCAGTCAGGGTGAGTTCGAGTATTCGCGATGCCAGTTTCGCATCATCGTAAAACATTTCGTAGAAATCACCGAGACGGAACATAAGGATACAGTCCTGGTGCTGAGCCTTGATTTCCTTATATTGCTTTATCATCGGAGTGTCATTACTGTCAGGCAACATGCTCAATCATTTATCCAAACTTTGCACCGGTTTTTGTTTTAAGGCTCTCGATGATCTTCTCAAAGAGCTGGTTTACTTCATCATCAACAAGAGTTTTTTCCTCAGATTGGAAGTAGAGTGCATACGTTAAATTATAGTAGTTATCGCCATGAATATTCTGGCCTGTGTATCGATCAAGGAGTTCCATGCTGACGAGTAGCTTTCCTCCTGCTTTGAAGATCGTATCTTCAACTTGCTTAGAGGTAACTTCTTCCGGCACCCATATTGTGGTGTCTCTTCTCGTTGAAGGGAATTTCGGGAGTTGCTTGTATCGTATTTTTTGTGAGGAAAATTGTGCTGCTTTTGTCAGATTAACTTCAAAATAATATATCTTCCCTGTCAGATCATAATTCTTAATAATATCCGGATGTACCTGTGCAACTGTTCCTATAACATTGTTACCTATTTTTATCTGAGCTGTTCTGCCGGAATGGAAGATTTTTATTTTTGCTGCTTCAAAAGCATATTTGGCTATTCTGAGCGTTCCCAGGAGATTCTCTACGATACCTTTAACGTCTAGATATTCTACCATGTTTTTCTTGCGTTCTCCACTATTGATTACCCCTTCAAACAGTTCCCCTTCGAGTGCTCCGGCAGCAATAGTCTGCTCTTCCGGTTTGCCTTCTTTGTTTTTTATATACACTCTGCCGATCTCAAATAACTTCAGGTTGGATAGTTGTCGTTTTTTGTTATAAGCGAGGACATTCATAATACTAGAGATCATCTGGGTCCTCATAACCGATTCTTCTACACTTAAAGGGTTTGTTATTGTGAAAGCCTGTCTCTGGTCCTCGATACTATTAAGCCGTTTGAATTCGTCAGGAGAAGTGATTGAAAACGTGACGGCTTCTGAGAGGCCGTTCCCCGTTAAGCTTTCTCGGGTTAAAGCAGAGAGCCGGTCGATGTAGTCGAGTTGTTCAAATGGAACATATCCGCAAGGCAATGTAACCGGGACATTTTCATAACCGTAAATTCGAATGATATCTTCAACTAAGTCTTCGATACGAGAAACATCACCTGTCCTCCAGGAAGGAACTTCTATAATACCCATTTCATAAACAAATCCGAGTAATTTCAGGATTGCTAACATTTCTTCTTGTGCAATGGACATTCCAAGGACTTTGTTTATTTTGTCAGCATCAAAGTTGATGGTGACCTTTCTGTTGAGCGGAGATGATTCATCTTTGACATCCGCATGCCCTTCAACTGCCTTGCCTCCACCGAGTTCGACCATTAATTGTGCAGCCCTGTTGAGTGCCTTTTCGACTCCGGCAAAATCAACGCCCTTTTCAAACCGGTGTGAAGATTCCGAGCGTAAGGCAAGTTTGATACTGGTACGCCGCACAGATGTTGGATGGAAATAGGCTGATTCTATTAAGATATTTTTGGTATTTTCAGTTATTTCAGTATCTGAACCACCCATAACCCCGGCAACCGCTATAGGTTTTTCCTGGTCACAAATGGCAAGCATATCTGATGCCAATTCCCGCGAGTTACCGTCTAGTGTCAATATGAGCTCTTTGTCATGCGCTCTTCGAACAACAATAGTATGATCTACCAATTTGTCATAATCGAACGCATGTAGCGGCTGTCCCATTTCCAGGAGAACATAGTTTGTTATATCAACGATATTATTGATCGGCCGTATTCCTGATGCTTCCAATTTGCGCTGCATCCATTCCGGCGACGGGGAGATGGTGATTCCCTTAACAACTTTGGCCATATACCGGGGACATAGATCTTTATCTTCGATGATTATTTTTGCGTCCATAGCTTCATGTATTACATTATTTTCATTGATTGAAAGGTCAGGATATTTCAGCGGCTTTTTCAGGAGGGCGCTGATTTCACGCGCTATGCCAATAATAGACAGACAGTCACCTCGATTGGGAAGAACTGCGATATTAAGGATCGCTTGATCCAGACCTAGATAGGTAATGATGTTTTCTCCCAGCGGAGCTTCACTGGGAAGTATAAGAATTCCTTCTGCATCTTCGGCAATGGCAAGCTCTTTTTCTGAGCAGAGCATACCGGAAGAATCAATTCCCCGCAGTTTGGACTGTTTAATCTCAAAGCCGCCAGGAAGCTTTGCGCCAACCATGGCGACCGGAACGACTGCTCCTTCGAAGACGTTTTTCGCACCGGTTACAATTTGAATAATAGTTTCACTTTTTGGTCCGACATTGACCTGACAGATAACCAGTTTGTCAGCATTCGGGTGAGGTTCAATTTTTTCTATTTTGCCTATGAAGACATTCGATATGTCTTTTCCTTTTTCAATGACTTCGTCAACTTCCAGCGCATGCATGGTCAGTTCATGGGCAAGCTCTTGCGGTGTTAGCGAAATATCAACATATTCTTTCAACCATTTAATTGGAACAAGCATTCGACTACCTCCAGAATATCACTTATTAAAACTGTTTTAGAAATCTAACATCGTTATCATAGAATAATTTAATATTATCGATGCCGTACTTAAGCATAGCAATTCGTTCAAGGCCCATACCGAAAGCAAATCCGGTATACTGCTTCTTATCATAATTGACCATGTCGTAGACATTAGGATCAACCATTCCGGAGCCGAGGATCTCCAGCCAACCGGTATTTTTGCATAGCCTGCATCCGTTACCGTTACAGATAACACACTCGACATCAACTTCGGCACTTGGTTCAGTGAATGGGAAGTAACTTGGACGAAGCCTGACTTTTTTTGTAATACCAAACATTTTTTTGATGAAGATCTCCAGAGTTCCCTTAAGGTCAGAGAAGGTAACATTGTGATCGACATAAAGCCCTTCCACCTGATGGAACACTGGAGAATGGCTTGCGTCGGCGTCACGGCGATATACTCTTCCCGGTGCAATTATTTTGATTGGCGGTTTCTGATTCATCATCGTATGTATCTGTACTGGTGAGGTATGGGTCCTTAGTAAGTACTCACTTTCGAGATAGAAAGTATCGTGCATCTCTCTGGAAGGATGATCTTTAGGAATATTTAGTGCTTCGAAATTATAGAAGTCAGTTTCTATTTCCGGACCCTCAGCTACCGAATAGCCAAGGCTTTTGAAAATATCAACAATCTCTTCTAATATCTGGGTAAGAGGGTGTTTAGTTCCTCTTTTTATTTTTTTTCCCGGAAGGGTAACATCAATTTTTTCTGAGATAAGCTGTCGTTCCTGTTCCTGCGCTGCAATATCCTGATATCTTTTTTCAATAGATTCTTCGATAGCAACTTTAACAAGGTTCACCAGCTTCCCGACAAACGGACGTTCTTGAGCCGTAAGTGTGCCAACATCTTTTAGCGTTTGACTCAAATCACTTTTCTTGCCGAGATACTTTACCTTAATGTCTTCTATATCCTTGGAACTTTTTGATTGATTAATCTCATTAATTGCTTGGGTTTTTATCGCATCTAATTTCGATTGCATTGCCTCAATACCTTTCTGTCAGGCTAATTATTATTGATATGAATGAAAAGATTATCAGCCATCACTTAGCGGTAACGGTGATAATTATAAGTCTCAATTATGATAATATTAATGATTGGAAAAATCAATAGAAATCAATTATTTGTTTTAGGTATATTTGATTTTATATGATTCTGTAATCTGGTTATCAAAGGGGTTTTTTAATAATTATCAGCTTTTTAAGAAGGTGCCGCTGTAATGCGTTGATTTTACCAACTCATTAGTGGAAAAACAAGAAAACAATTGACATCACCCAAAGAGCATCATACTATTAGTGCTTACCATGAAACCACTACTTTATCTTGCCCCGATACAGGGAATAACAGAAAGCTTATTTCGCAATATTTTTCCTAAATATTTTAAGGGATTTGATCTTGCTATTGCTCCTTTTATTGCAACCTCGCACAGCAATAAGCTAAGAGGTGTTGTCGCAAGAGAACTTGATCCAAAAAACAACTATGGAATAAAAACGATTCCACAGATACTTAGCAAAAACGCGCAAGACTTTATATCGCTTGCGAATTCGCTGAGTGAGCTTGGATATGACGTTATCAATTGGAATCTGGGTTGCCCGTTTCCAGTGGTTGTAAAAAAAGGCAAAGGATCCGGAATGCTTCCTCATCCGGACCAAATTGATTCTTTTTTAGAAAAAGTGATCCCGGATATTAAATCGAAGATATCGGTAAAACTCCGGTTAGGACTCTATTCATCAGAAGAAATACTGCAAATAATTCCTATATTAAACCGGTATCCTCTGCATGAAATAATCATCCATCCGCGGACAGGCAAACAAATGTATAAAGGTGTCGTTGACCTGGACGCTTTCGAAACCTGTCTTGCTCTCTCGAAACATAGTGTTGTCTATAATGGCGATATTGATTCATCCTCGACGTTTCAAAAATTCTCCGGCAGATTTAACACCGTCAATAAATGGATGCTTGGCAGAGGAGCTTTAGCCAACCCTTTTCTCCCTGAGGAAATCCAAACGAAAACTATTCATACAAATAATGAAAAACTTGAGATACTTTGTAACTTCCATAACGAGTTGTTTGACGGATATTCAAAAATTCTCTCAGGCCCAGCCCATCTTACAGACAAAATGAAAGAGATATGGTCATTCCTGGGTAACTGTTTTGAAGACAGTAAAACCATACAACAAAAAATATACAGGATACATACCACACAAAAATATAAAGAATTAATAAATCAGCTCTTTAATGATGAATTAAAGTTAAAGAAATAAGCTCGTGATAAGGCAAGTATATATTTTAAATTTCTGTATTTAGACAAGGCTTATTATGAATATATACATCGACGCGGATGCAAGTCCAAAAGTAATTAAAGAAATCCTGTTTCGGGCAGCTCAGCGCGTTTGCGTTCCATTGATCCTGGTTGCAAATCAGAATATGAATTTTCCTAAATCGGATTACATTTCGGGTATCGCAGTATCTGCCGGTCCTGATGAGGCTGATGACCGTATCGTTGAGTTGGTACAACCGGGAGACCTGGTAGTTACTGCAGATATACCACTAGCCAATCGTGTCGTTGACAAAGGCGCTTTTGCGCTCGACCCAAGAGGCCAACTCTATACGAACGATAATATCAAGGATCGTCTCGCCCTGCGCGATTTATTAGATAGGCTTCGCAGCACAGGAATGACCACCGGAGGACCTGCTCCCTTCAACAAAAAAGACAGCCAAGCCTTCGCTAACCAGCTCAATAGCTTTCTTACGAGGCACTGCCGGGATTAAGAATAGATCGATTTGCATTATTATTTTGTATATAATAGACTTTATTATAGATAATTCGAAGGAGGTTCCTCGCAATGATCAAGAGAAAGTCAGAAACAATAAAAGAAACCAGAGAAAACATGCGTGGGGGAATTGGTACAATTTCGATCGAACATTTTTTTACTATCGACGAGATCAAGGCCAATTGCAGATTATGTTCAAAGATGACTATGGCCCCCGGTACAAGCATCGGATTACACAAGCACGAAAAGGAAGATGAAATTTATCTTGTATTAAAAGGAAAAGCGCTTCTATCTGATGGTACGATCGAAACTATCATAGAAGCTGGTGACTCATCGATCACAGGAAAAGGAGAGAGTCACTCAATCAAAAATATTGGTGAAGATAACCTCGAAATTATAGCAATAATTATGAAATACCAAAGCATATGACCATCGGTAATAAATTAATTGTGCCGTCTATTACCATTACCGGCAAAGAGAAGCTTTTCACTTTAAAAGATATTCTTTTAGGGCGCGGTAAGGGTTTGATTGTACATGGTACTTCTTTTTCTCTTAAAAGACAGTATCCTCTTCTTCGAGAATCATTAGCTCCATGTGGGCAGTTTTACCAATACAATGGGCGCGAACCTCGATTGCAGGATGTACGCGATCTCCTTGTTCGTGTTAGAGAGTCTGAATGCAATTGGATTGTGGGGATCGGCGGCGGCGCGATAATCGACTTGGCAAAAGCAGCAGCAGGACTTGCAAATGCAGGTAAAGATCCGGAATTCTACATGCAAGGCGGAGTCATAGAAAAAAAAGGAATCTCGTTTATCGCTGTCCCTACAACCGCGGGTTCCGGTGCCGAGGCCAGTATTAATTCAGTTATTATTAACGAGAAGACGATGGACAAATTGTCGATTAGAGATGATTTGTTTTTAGCGCAGACTGTTATTCTGGACCCTGAATTGCTTATTGAGGCCCCCGCCCCTATTATTGCTCATTCCGGTCTCGACGCAATCACTCAAGCAATAGAATCATATTGCTCGATCAACTCTACATGCTATACAGAAACGATGGCTATAAAAGGATTTGATTTGCTCATAAATAATTTAGAAACAGCTTACGATAGAGCTCAAGATAATAACGAGGGTACGGACCGGGCTTTCATTAATATCCTCACTGGGAGCTATTTAACAGGAGTTGCCTTCACTAACTCACGATTAGGAGTAGTCCATGGAATCGCACACCCTCTTGGTTCCTATTATGGTGTGCCTCATGGCCTGGTTTGTGCTCTTTGCCTCGTTCCTGCACTTGAGATCAACAAGCCATATATTCTTGAAAAATACGAGATATTATCGCAAAAATGCGGTATGGACCTTATTGAAAAAGTAAAACAGCTAATGCAGAAAATGAATATAACCAATGTGTTTAAAGGAAAAGAAATAATCAATAAGGACGCAATTATTAGCTATACCCTCAAATCCGGATCAACCGCTGCTAATCCTAAGAAGATTACTCCTGATGATGTCGAGTGCATGTTATCCGGTATTTTTAGTTAACAACAGAAAAAAAAGCCCGCTATAAAACGGGCTCTCCTTCTTTATTCTCTTTACTTCACTAATGATTTATATATTTTTTTATTTTCGTCGTAGATATCTACTTTTAGCGGCGTTTCGCCGAGGAGGCTATGGGTCGTACATGAAAAACATGGGTCATAGAGCCTGAAAGCCATCTCGACCATATTTAATAACCCATCGTTGACTTCACCATTTTTTATAAGGCCCGTAGCAGCCTTTTTGACTGACATACAAATCGGTGCCAGATTAAACTGGGTAGCAACCAAAAGATTCGCTTTGGTGATCAGGCCTCTGCTGTCAGTTTCGTAGTGATGGACCAACAATCCTCGTGGAGCTTGAACTGCGCCAACACCTTTAGTCGGAATCTCAGTCGGTATCGTTCGGACGTTATCTGAAGTAATTTCAGGATCACGAATTAGTTCAACCATTCTTTCTGCTGCAGAAACCAGTTCAATCAATCTGGCCCAGTGTACTGCTAGTGTGTGATGTGACGGTCGCCCTAGGATAGAATACATTTTGTCAGCTTCAGCCTGGGCTAAAGGAGTTGACATTCCATCTGACGCGTTTATTCTTGATAACGGAGTAGAACTGACAATACCTGAATTCCTATCTTCGTTAAGACCATTCCAGGCACAATCTTTCATGTGCAAGAATTTGCCATATGTCCAAGGTTCAACAATTTCAGAAAAGTAATTTTCATAGTCAATGACATCAAATTCTTTAAGTAACTTACCATCCTCATCGACAATCCGTATAGCACCGTCATAGAAGTTTGATTTTTTGTTGCTATCTACCATGCTCATGTGTTTTGTTCGTAGTATATATGACTCGCTGGTAATGAGATCTATATATTGTTTGTTTTTAAGCACAACATCATCGAATATCTGCAAGCAGAATTTTCCGAACTCCACAGCTTCAAGCGCAACCTTTTCGAATTCGGCACGTTTCTCTTCAGTCAATCCTTTTGAAACACCTCCAGGGAGTACCCAGGCCGGATGTATTGGCTTACCGCCAAAGTATCCCAGGATTTCTCTAAGCTGTTTTCTCATCAAAATGACTTTTTTCCCAACATCGAGCCCTACCTTATTGAGTACACCTAAAATATTTCTCTCGCCTTTCGGAGCTGTAGGCCCGACAACGAAATCCGGTCCTCCAAGATAAAAGAAATGAATTGCATGATCTTCAACAAAAAATGTTGAATAAAAAAGCTCTCTTAATTTTTTTGCAGCACTAGTCGGGTCGATTTTGTAGAGATTATCCAATGCTTTAGCAGAGGCCATCATGTGTGCGGAAGGGCATACCCCGCATATTCTAGGAGTAATTCTTGCCATGTCTTCAGCCGGACGGCCTTTCGAGAATTCTTCAAAACCTCTCAGTTCCGGTATTTGTAAATACGCGTCTTTAACATTACCTTCTTCGTTTAGAAAGATTTCAATCTTTCCGTGACCTTCTAATCTCGTTATCGGATCTATTGTTATTTTGCGGTTCACTACTTATTCTCCTTTCCCTGTAAAATAGAAGAAGCCAAGCTAAAACGATAAAAATATCCAGCCGGATCATCTATGGTATCTATTACTCTTTTGATCTCTTCTTCATCATCAGTATCTATCATCGATGCCACTGCTGACAAAAATTTCGCGCCTTGGTCTTTAACATTATCGGTAGGACCAAAACATCCTTCGCAAGGCATATTTGCGCTTATACATTGCGCTCCGCAACCTGCACGGGTAGCAATTCCCATACAAATAAATCCTTGCGATAACAAGCATTTATCCGGATCAACTTTATGAAGATGAGGTCGTTTAAATTCTTTAATCGTAAACTTATCTGGCTTTGTAGAATTTAATTTGCATTCTTCACAAAGTGCCTTGTTAGGAGAGAGGACAGTTCCTTTTGCCGGAAGATTTCCAGTTAAGATTGCATTAACTGCGCCTACTACAATGTTTTTTGTTGGCGCACAACCAGGTAAATAATAATCAACATCAATTATTTGATCGAGAGGATAGACATGGTTAAACATACCTGACAGTGTTAATTCGCCTTTTTCATCCTTGTTGTCACCCAGATCAACTTCACATTTTGTACGAGGAATGGTTCCTTCCGTATTGTTCACTATCGGACTGTTTTTATAGATTTCATCCATCATGTTTTTACCGGTACTGAAATTCATGAGTCCTGGAATACCACCTAACTGTGAGCATGCTCCGAAAGCAACAACTAATTTTGATTTCTTTCGTAGTAAATGCACCATCTCTTGTTGTTCTTCTGTCCGTACTGCTCCGTTTATAAATGACACAGTTATCTCGCCGTCTTGAAACCCCTCAATGTCAGACTTTTTAAAGTCTAATGCTATCGGCCACAATACGATATCGACTGCTCCGACAACCGGTAAAATATCAACATCAAGGTCTACGATAGCTTCTTCGCATCCTCCACAACTTGCGCACCAGTAAAAAGCAATTTTGGGTTTACTCATTTACGAGCTCCTTTCCGCTTGTAGCCAGGGTCCTGATATTAAGTGGGCCTAAGGCTTTTACATTGTCATATGCCTGGTTTACAACTGCTGCGAACTTTTGTCCTTCAGATGCAGCAACCCAATCAAGAATAAATCTATCTTTTTCAATTCCAAATTGATCTAACATTTTTTCCATCAATATAGCTCGTTTGAGGGTCTTATAATTTCCATTCTGATAATGGCAATCACCAGGGTGACAACCAAGTACGAGAACTCCGTCAGCGCCATTCTTGTAAGCCTCGAGTACGAACTGGGGGTCAATTCTACCACTACACATGACTCTTACCAGCTTAACACCCGAATTATATTTAAGTCTCGAATTTCCTGCTGAGTCTGCCCCTCCATAGGAACACCAATTACATACAAATGCGATTATTTTTGGTTCAAATTCATCACTCATGCTAACACCCCCTTAATTTCTTCGAATATCTGTTTATCGGTAAAGTGCAGGCTTTTGGCAGCTCCACTAGGACATGCCGCTACGCAGGTCCCGCATCCCTGGCATAATACGTCAATCAGCTCTGACTTCTTTGTATCCTCATTAAAATTTATTGCTTTATAAGGACAGAGCGCTATACAAACCTTACATCCGGCACATAGATCTTGATCAATTTGTGATACCATAACTTCAACATCAAGCTTCTTTCCTGGAACAAGTTTTGAGAACACTTTTCCGCAAGAAGCTAATGCCTGGTTTACCGTCGCCGAAATATCTTTAGGGTATTGAGCTGTACCTGCAATAAATATCCCTTCAATCGTTGATGAGACTTCATTAAGCTTCATGTTGTCCTCTGATAGGAATCCATTTTTATCTATAGGAAGCTTGAGCATCTCTTGAATATTCCTGGTACTTTGTGCGGGGACCAGTCCGGGACTCAATACAACCATGTCAACACTTATTGTATCGGTTTTACCGTGAATATCGGTATAGGTTACTTTTATTTTAATACCAGCAGGATCATTAGGATCAATAGGAATATTAGCGTTTTCCTGATCAATACTCACCGCAGCCGAATTCTTTAATTGAACAAAATCGACACCTTCATGTTTTATGCCTTCGTAAAAATCGTGATGCTGTTTGCCCGGTAAAGTAAGATCAACGTACAGTTCGGTTACTTTGACATCAGGTATTCGATGTTTTATGATCTTCGAAGCTTTCAACGCGTTCAAACAGCAAATTCCGGAACAATATGGCAGGTGATCTTTGTTTTTACTTCCTGCACAATGAATTACTGCAACTGATTTAGGAGCATCCCCTGACTTGAGAACCAGCTGTCCATCAGTCGGGCCTGTCTGCGCTATGATACGCTCGAACTCTAAAGTTGTGTAGACATTGTCGATTCGCTTGTATCCATATTGAGGAGCTTTTGCAATATCATACAGTTCAGATCCTGTTGCAACTATTATTGCACCTGCATTAACAACTGTCTCTTTATCCGTATCGTCATACTTCAAAGCGTCAAACGGGCAGGAATCTTTACAAAGTGTACAATCCTGTCCATTGAACCTTAAACACTTTTCTTTCACAATAAACGCACAGTTCGGTACTGAACCGGGAAACAAGATATCAATGGCTTTTTTATCTCTCATGTTTTCATCGAATTTACTGCTGTATGTTGCCGGACATACTTCGAAGCAAGCCTGGCATCCGATACATTTTTGCTCATCAACATATTTGGCATTTTGTTTGACTTTTATTGAATAATTTCCGAAGTAGCCGACGATATCCTGAACTTCTGCGCTGGTAATCACTTTGACTTTTTCCAGACTGCTAAGCTCGGATAATCGGGGAGCTACCATGCAAGGAGCACACTCCATATTTGGGAAAACTTCATCGTATTTAACAATATTGCCACCAAGAGAGGGTTCTTTCTCAATAATATAAACATTTCTATCACCAGCTTGACCGATAAGGATTGCCGCTTCGATACCAGCAATGCCACCACCGATTATTACTACATCAGTGTTGCAATCAATTTGTTTTTTCTCAAGCGCTTCCTGAACAACAACGCGGTTAACAGCCCCATTAATCAAAGATTTAATCTTTTCTGTCGAGTTTTGTTTCCCTTCAGTTACCCAGGTTACCTGCTCCCTGGCATTTACCATTTGCAGGTAATATGCATTTAATCCGCCTTCTTCACAGCATTTTTCGAATGTTGCCAAATGCGTTTTTGGCGAACACCCAACAACAATGACATGGGTTAACTTTTCCTTACGGATAGTCTCTTTGATAAGATTTTTACCATCGATATTGCAGTAGAAGTCATTCACCAATATCAGTCCGACACCGGGTCTCGACTTTGCATACGCAGTGATTTCATCCATGTTGACCATGTCTTTTATATTAGTCCCACACCCGCACATAAAAATGCCTATGTTATTTTGCATCTATTATCTTCTCCATTCTCTTGGGTTTTTTAGAGCATAACAATGAAGCTATTATATCCACACAGTTATTTTTTACTTAAAAATAATAATTTGTTTGAAATTGAAATTTTTATTATTTGAGTGCGCGTAGGAAAAAAACAATATTTTTGATATTTCCTGCGTCTGTAAGGTCACTCAATAACTGCATAACTGTACTTCTTCTTTGCATCACTAATAGTACCTATAATGAATCTTAACAAATTTAAATCAATAAATCCAATTTGTTAATTTTTGTAATAGGTAAAATATGGGTTTGAGTCGGCAAGTCAGTCAATTTTGACCTGTTGCCAAAAAAAGTCGTGGCAACAATCCCGGCTGGATTTAATGCATTGTTATTTTAGGAAATGCTTTTTGGTAGCTGAAACAAATCTATTTATTTCATCTTCTTTCCAGAATTGAAACCTGAAGATTTTCTTTGTTTAATGTTCTCATGTAGAGGGGCTCTTTATTATCTTTATATACTGAAAGTTTATCTTCAAATATTTCTCTGTCATTGTTCACATAGATTACACCGAGCGCTAGCTTATCTCTTTCCATAGCTATCTTAAAGGCTTCGTTTCGATCAAGCGGATTGTAAGAGCTATCAAGATAGTAAGTATTATCCTTAAACCATTTAAACGTATTTACCTTATTATAGGTTACACACGGCTGGAAAATATCAACGAGAGCAAAACCTTTATGTTTTATCGCCTTTTTAAATATATCAGCGCTTTCTTTTGCATCACCTATAAAAGCCCTGGCAACGAATGAAGCATTGAGAGCTATCGCAACTGAGATTGGATTGAAGGGTTCAATAGCGACACCTCCCAGCTGTATATTAGTCTTAAAACCTATTGCGCTTGTTGGCGAAGCTTGTCCCTTGGTTAATCCGTACACCATGTTGTCATGAACAAATAACGTAATATTAGGGTTACGACGAATAGCATGGATAAAATGATTTCCACCCTCTCCATAAATATCTCCATCACCACTGGTAATAATAACGTTTAGTCCGGGATTCGCTACTTTAATTGCGAAAGCCGCAGGAAGCGGTCTTCCATGTAGACCGTTAAAATAATTACATCTTAAATATTGTGGTAACTTTGCAGCTTGTCCAATCCCGGAGACAACAACAAGATCTTCAGTTTTTATCTCTAGCTCAGACAGTGTTTGCTTTATCGCTCTCAATATCCCGTAGTTCCCGCATCCGGGACACCATGCTATATCTATATCTCCCATTTCATAATTCATAATAATCCCCCTTGAAGTTACGATTATTTACTTGGACAATCCAATAATAAGCCTGATGCTGCTATATCCCTTGTAAGTTTTCTATAACTTCTTCTACAGAAAATGGTAATCCATTGTATTTTAGTATCTTGTGTTGTATTTCAATACCCGTTATCTCCCTTACTAATTGTCCAAATTGTGAAGTGGCATTATTTTCGATAATAACAGTTTTTTTTGCTTTCTCCAGAAATTTGTGCAGATCAGGATAAAGTGGAAATACCTGTTTAAAGTATAAAAATGAAATATCCGGTCGTCCTAACCTCTCCAGCGATTCTTTAATTACATTACAAGTGGAACCCCATCCGATTACTAGTACTTGGTAATCCTCATTACCAATTAGTTCCGGTGGAATAATATCTTCTTTTATTAACTCGATTTTTTTTAACCGCTTATCAACCATCCTGATTCTTAAATCAAGGTCTTCGGTAATATGGCCTTCTTCATCGTGTTCATCACTATCCACATCAACCAACCCATTTCCATAGCCAGGGATGCCTCTGGGAGAAATTCCAGTAGCTGTAAATTTATAGCGTTTATAATTCTCGCTTGTTTTAACAACAAAGTTTTCATTATTAACCGATAGAGCGTTGATAGTTGGTATCGTATAATATGAATCTACGTAATATTGGTCAGTGAGTATGAAAACCGGAATTTGATATTTGTCAGCAAGATTGAACGCTTTCTGGGCTAAATAAAAACCATCTTCAAGCGTACCTGGTGCAAATACGATCTTTGGGAATTCACCATGTCCGGCATTAATAATGAATTTTAGGTCTCCTTGCTCAGTTCTCGTTGGAAGTCCGGTTGCCGGAGCAGGTCTTTGCCCGACATGAAGGACTACTGGCATTTCAATCATACCGGCTAGACTTAATCCTTCAACCATGAGAGCAAAGCCACCGCCGGCAGTAGTTACCATGCCTCTTGCCCCCGCATACCATGCTGCAATTGCCATATTGATAGCAGCAATCTCATCTTCAGCCTGTTCAACAATTATATTGAATTTATCTGCATAGCCGGCAAGGAGCGTTAACACTGAAGTCCCGGGAGTCATCGGATAAGCTGACATGAAACTGCATCCTCCGGCAATGGCGCCAAGTGCTACCGCGGTTGCACCTTCGATTACAATATCTTCGGAGTTTTCGACCCTATCAAGCTTCGGTATTTTTACCTTGCCTGATTCTAACAACTGAGCACCAATTTCATATCCCTTTTTTAGTGCTTCTATATTTTTATTTATGATATCCTCAGATTTTGTTTTAAAATGCTGCTTTATCTGTTCGATGGCCTTATCCAAATTAACACTGAGCAAACCTGATAATGTACCGGCCGCAACCGTATTAGAAAAAATGGGACCTCCAACTTCTGTTGCCATCTGAGAAAAGGGGATATCAAGTATATTGTAGGATGTAACAACTTTTTCTTTTTCCCCGATTATGACAGTATCTTGGGATATCCGCGTTTTCATGTGGGGTATAGCATCTTTGTCTAATGGAATAAGAATATCAACTCTCTGGACATACGAGGCTACTCTGCGTGATGAAACTCGAATCGAGGTAGAGTTACTGCCACCTCGGATTCGCGACATATATTCTTTTGTTGCAAAGACATTATAGCCACTAGCCTTTAATAGTTTTGTAAAAATCTGCTCTATTGTTTGAATTCCCTGCCCTGCTTCACCACACAGCACTATGGATATGTCATTATTGTTAGGAACATCTGCATCCATGAAGACCCCTCCTTCATATCCGTAACTATTTTGGGAACACTAGTATATCTGCCGGGATGAGTCAATAATGTATATTTAATGGAAAATATCCTGAAATCTTAGGTTTACAAAAGAAAAAGGTTCTAATGATCTTTACAAAACTGATCACATAGAACCTTTTTTTAACGTTAGTTATGAATAATTATTCTACAAAACTTACTTCATCTATATATATATTTCCTGTTTCCCCCGGTCGTTCAGACAGCGTCTTAAATTGAATATTGTAAGCTCTAGTTAATTCATTATCAATAATGGACTTGGTTCCGAATCCAAATTGCTGAAAATCTTTGAAATACAAAGTATATTTCACCCATTGATTTTTAGGGCTGACAATAGGGCCATGAAAGTAATCATATTTCAAATCGATATATCGAGTTTCTAAGGCAACTGTTATCGGATTACTATTATCGGATTTCAAGTAGAAAGTTATCCCTTTGTACTTTGAAATATCTTTGTAGTTTTCACTCGGGTCCAGGTTAAATAGTGCGATTGCCTGTGCTCCGATAATAGATCCTTTATCCATGTAAGGGTTCCCAAGGGTATAATTCATTTTTAAAGAGGTACTACCTTTGAAGCCATTGTTCACTGTGGTTACAGAAGCTGTGGTACCTGCATTGGCAGTTAAGGCAATAGCACTCCAATAGCTCAGCAAGTTTGTTTGGATTGTATTATCTTCAAAATCGTCAATAAGGTTCTTATTTAATTCCGAAATCAATTGTAGCCGGAGATCTGCATTATAAGTCCCTGGTATTGAACTGATAAAGTTAGATTTAAAAAAGAGATTTTTATTGGTTAATGGCAGAGAAGTTGTGTTGTTGAATATCACGCGTTTGTCAGCATTATCCTGCTGATCAAAAACTGTTCGCCATCCGCCATCCCCAATATCAGGTGTCGCAGCGCTATCCTGAACTAGCATGTTTAAAGTGACGTTACGGGTTATAACTCCTTTTTCATCAAACAATGATAAACCTGCATACCCGGGTCCAGCATTATTGTCCGTATATACAATTAAGTTCCATGATGGTGATGAGCATGCAAATGAAATAGGATTATTTAATCTGGTAACAGAGTCTGTGGTAGCCGAAATTGATCCGAAGTTAACAGTAACAAAAGTTCGAGATATATAATCATCAGGATAGGTGAAAAAAGTAGAACTATCTAGATTCGGGCGATTTGCGTTTTGCCCGGACTTATCATATGCGGTAATAGTGTAAGCAGTATTTCCTTGAGCCCAGTTTGCAGAAACAACAAGATTAAAGGTAACGTAAAGATTATTAGCTACTATGCTTTTTTGAATACTTGCTAACCTGAGGACATTACCAGGATCTGAGAGAATGTTACAAGTACCTTGTGTATTATCGTTGATCATTCTGATGCTAACCTGTTGCCCTCCACGGTCAAGTTGAAGATCGGCATAGTTTATATAACCTCCGCCGGCAGGAGAACTGATGACATACGGTATTTTGACAAGTGAATTGTTGTAAATATTAGCAGGTATATTTCTGGGCTGGATAGATGGGTTCAAAGGATTAGTCAGATGCGCATAGACATTCGGATATGCACCTGAGATCATTAATGCTGATATGAGCCCTAAACTCTGATTGAAATAATTATACTTGCTGTGCCATTCATTCGATTTTCCGAAAAAAGAATACTCGCCATTATTTGCTTCTGCAAGGTATAAATCAAAAGCATTTTTCCATTTTGAACGGTAAGTTGCATAAGCGCTTTCATTCGATCCCAGCGCACCGACAGAAAACATACCAACCAATGAGACATCAGTATAATTCAGAGTTGCAGAACCATCCATGTTAAGGCACGTGATATTTGAAGGATTAGAAGCAGCCGGCAAATTTCTTGTGTTCGCGAGATATTGCTTCGCTCTGGGCTCTCCAAACCATACATAATCATTCGCCATTCTCCAGTATACTCTAATCGCATCTTTTGACTGAATGTAAGAATTGTACCTGTCATTAGCCCTCGCACCCCAAGAATCACACCAGTCAGGAGCAATACCCAGATTATATCCCTGTTGAGCAGCAAGAACTTTGTATCCCTGGTCAATGATATACTGCCAGTCATGATCTTTATCTTCGTATAAATCAAATATTCGATAGAAAGCTGGCGAAAAATATGACAAATTGGTAATTGCCCTACCACCATAGTAGTAGTCGCCAAGTCTGACATATTTATAATATTCATAATCATTTTTATATATGCTATCAATTAATTTCTGGGCTTTACTTTTGTAATCATAACCGGTATTTGTCCATTTACCATTTTGTACAAGTACATCTGCGAAAACAAGGCTCATAGCAATATCTTGATCCGCATCAGTTGCAGAATTATAGTCCAAAACGTTGCCGTTTTGATCGAATACCCACGAGAAAAGATTAGATGTCGCTAATTTACAGAGTGGAGTTGACCATACTTTATTGAGAATACCGTCAAAGGTTGTCTGATCATCCATGAATAAGGATAGCATCATTCCATAACCGGTTGCCTCGGAAGTGGACTTATCACCAGAATCGACTGCTAGGTTAGGCGAGTTGGAATACGGATCAAAAACTAATCCTTGCACCGAAGGATTTACAATATTTCTATAATTTTCTATAAACATTTTTTTATAGCCTGCCCAAACTGTTGAGCAATAATATTTATAGTCAGCACTACTCACTAAAGGAACATAAGTTCCAGGTGCGACATTAAGCTTTTCGATGAGGAGAGGTGTTGCTGTAAAATCGCCCGATTCGTCATCAAAACGAATGTTGCTGATATATACGTTTTTCGTAGTGATCCATGATTGAAGAACCGGAGCAAAATGAACAGCTTTTATCTGAGAGAAATCGATGTTACTGAATTCGCCTAGATTAACTACATAGGTATTAGCCGTTGAATTTGGAACGTTTTCAATTCTGAATTTATTGGACTCAACGTCACCTGCTGTTTTCAGAGATATATCAAGCAAGGGATCATCTGACTGGATATTAAATAGTAATCTTTTGTAGGAACGAAGATCTCTTCCTGAACTATAATCTGTTTCACTGACATTATTGATAATAACACCCATTCCGGTATATACAGAATCTTCTCCGGTCATCGTATACCGGAACCTGTTCCAGGTTGATTGTTTAGGAGAAGTAGCATTACTTACATAAAAATTCTTTCCGCTAATTCTATGAGTGCTTACTCCATCTGATAGATATATATTTCTTATAAATAATTCTTTATAATTAATTACTGAGGTATTATTCGAATGAAAAGTAATATGAGTGGCGTTGATTAAAAGGGTGCTTGGAACGGTTATGATCGAATAATTTTTTTGCTGATAATCTGAATATACACTAAATCCACCGGTTAAAGTTTTTTTCTGTCCGCCTGTTCCATAGATATTTACAGTAAAGGTATTCATACCAGTCGAAATGCCCTTTGTGTCAAAATAGAGTGTAGTGTATTGAGAAATATTCATGGGAATTAGATTGCCGTTTCCATCCCAGCCAACAAGCGCAACAGTTATCTCAGGGTTTTTTGTAGTGCTTAAGCATTCATTGTCGCACGCGTCAAAGTATGATGATTCCGCGTTACCGTAACTATAACTCTTATATGACTGTGTTATGTTGATAGTAGTGGCGTTTGCTGCAAAATTAAAGAATAGCAAAAGGCAAAAAAACACGATTGAAACCATAATGTTTTTCTTCATTAATGATGTTCTCCTTAATTGTTCTTGTTAGTTTTCCTATTAATCTTTCGTATGTTTACCTGAAATGTCCCAAACTATTTTTAACCTGACGATCTGGCAATTATCGATTTCTATATATTTAACCATATAAATGCGACAACATCAACGCATATTTATTAGATAATACTAATATTGCCATATAAAATATAGACGTAACTATATCAATTATAGGACCTCTCGGCATAAAAATCAGGACAAAGAATTGTAGGTTATTTTCATCTTCTCAATCTCTTTCATGATCCGCCGTCTTAGTCCGACCGGCTCAACAACCGTTACCTCAGCTCCGAAACTCATAATCCACCAGATAACTTCGTCTAAACCGGATATCTCAAGGCTCATAACGACCGAGCCGTCCTCGTTTTTTCTTAATTGCTGTGTCGGATGCCATAGTTTTCTTTCAATCCATTTTGATATGTAAGAACTAAAGAGCAAAATTATTTTTTCTTTTTCTCCGGACCTTATACCCCAACTTCCGCCAAAATACTCTTCCGGAGAAAAATCCGACTGAATCTCGAATTGATCCTCAAGTATTTGCATCGCCTTGATATACCCGATACCAAAGGTGCGGACAGACTGGCGGGTATGACAGTACCCGATTAAATACCAGGCCCCGTAAGCATACCGGACATGATAAGGGTTAACAATTCGTTCGGAAATTTTGTTACGGCTCATCGTGTGATAAGTAATTTGGATGGATTGTTTTTGTTTAATTGCAGAAATGACCGAATTAAAAACCTCGATAAAATCCTCATCGATACTTGTCTCTTTAACCGATTCAAAAGAAAACGATTTGTTTATCATCTGCGGGTCAAAAGAGACTTCGTCGGGTAAAAAAAGATTTAATTTGTCAAAAACTGAGGATAGTGAATTATAGAACGGAGTGTTTTTATATTGGGCAAGTATTTTCTCGCTGATAAAAAGTGAAATCATTTCTCCTTCAGTGAATTTTACCTGAGGCAATTGATAATCACTATCATAATAATATCCATTTTTGCCCCGACTGTATTTTATTGGGGCACCAAGGGAGTCCTTTAACGCCTCCACATCTCGAAGTATCGTACGTTCGGAGACCTCGAATTTGTCAGCTAAAAACACACAATTAGGATAGCTTTGGTTCCGAATTAATTTATCGATGTGGAGGATTCTGATGAAAGCATGTCTATCCATCTGGTAATATTTTTACGTAAACCTTTCGTATGCGCGGTCCATCGTATTCGCAGAAATATATTCCTTGCCAGGTACCGAGAACAAGTTTTCCATTTTCAATTATTAATGTTTGTGAAAAGTTAGTTATTGTACTTTTTATATGGGCATCTGAGTTTCCTTCCATATGGAGAAAACCTTCGTTAGGAAATGCCCGTCTCAGTCCGACGATGATATCCCTGGTAACATCCGGGTCAGCATTCTCGGTAATTGTAATCCCAGCAGTCGTATGAGGAACAAACAATATGGCAATGCCATTTTCTATATCATTTTCAGATATAAGGTCTTGAACTTGCCGAGTAATATTAATGAGCTCTTCTTTTTTATTCGTTTCAATTTTAATTGTTAATTTTTCCATGGTTTTCCTGCATTTCCTGATAGAATAGTCCTGAATGCCCATATTGTTTATCTATAATTTATTGTCTTTAAAATTGCCTTTTTTATGATAAAAAAAATATAGTACTAAGTTAAATTTATGTCTATAGTTTTTTTATTTTTCAAGCAATAACGATGCATTGTTTACCCGCTGTATAAGAAATCTCATTATTTTACCTTTGCTGACCATAAGAATATTTCGATTTAATTATAAACCATAAATTCAATTTTTTAAGTAATTAATTCGAGAGAACTTGTCTTTAGTTTGTATTCAGAGAAGAATTAGTGAAAAATCCTTTTAGCTCTGATTAGTATTTTATTTTTATCAGTTTGCTATTTTATGGCAGAGTAATATACAATTTTATAATAATTAGTTATAATTAATTCATATTAAGGGCTATTTACATTAAGCCATAGTAGATGATTTAACGGTATATAAAAGTTCCCGAATTCAGCATTAGTTTTAAATGTAAGAAAATCAAATTAATTGCAAACTATTTATTGACGAAAATTTACTGTTTCTGATATATTTGATAGTTGTGTTGAAACATTTTTAAGCAATAAAAATATTTAAGGAGAAGGAAATATGAATTTACCAAAAGATTTACCGAAGATATCAATAATAATCCCTGTAAGGAATGCGGATCGCACCTTGGATACGATGTTCAAATATATATTTGAAATAGATTATCCTGCAGATAAAACTGAAATTATTATTGCTGATGGTGATTCAACTGATGCAACCGTGGATGTGACAAAAAAATGGCAAAAAGAACATTCTAACATTAAGTTTGTACAAGTAAAGAATTGTAAGAGCCCTGGAGAAGCACGTAATGCAGCAATCTCAGAAGTTACCGGGAAATATGTGTTGTTTACTGACGGTGACTGCGCACCAAATAGAGATTGGGCTAAAAAACTCATTGCTCCCTTTTTTATGGACCCTAAGATCGGTGGAATTGGTGGAGATGTTTTAACATTAAGAACAGATCTAAGCAATGATACCGAAAGCTATTGTGAACAAGTTCATTTCTTATCACCTACAGGACGATGCGGACGTAAAGATTCAGGATATATGCCAATTGTCCAGAAAAACCTGCCTCATGAAGTTAATGGCGGCGACAATAGCCCATTTTTTGCTACCGCGAATGTTGCATTTTCAAAAGAAGCTATTGATAAAATCGGTGGCAAATTCTGGGATGAAAAAACCGGGGAAGACGTAGACTTTTCTTTACGAGTTATGGCATCAGGCTATAAATTATATTATGAAATTGACGCTATTGTAAAACATATGCATCGTGTGAGTATGGAAAGCTACTTAAAACAATGGTACGGATACGGCTACGGTCATCCACTATTAATTAAGAACCATTCAAAAGGTGTTTTCGAGGTGGTATTGCAGATAGGTCGAGGGATTAGTTTCTCAATCCCTTCTCCGGTGAAAGGAATAATTCATTTTGGCAGTTTCCATCTTATGCACATATTTGCAGCATTAACAGTGCTTAGTGCCTTAGCAAGTATTTTTACTTTAAACAGAAGCTTTCCATTAGCTTCGCTATTATTATTCGTATTTTTTACTGTTAAATATTTCTGGCCCTGCCTAAAATTAAAACCAATGAACAAATTTTTTGCATGGAGTAAGATCCGTTATCTAACGAATTATAGTTTTATGAAAGGTGCTTATGACGGCACCAAAGAATTCGGTGGGATCTGCATCGAACCAAGCTGGTAGTATGTAGCTGGAACAATAACAATCAAGAACCACATACCCCCCCAATATGGGGGGGTATGTATTAAATATTCCAATATTCTAAGGACTCTCCGGTAATAGCATTAAAAGCTATTAGTATTCACGCTAATTATTAATAGCTTCATCTAAATAAGCATCTATCTGCTGCTTAAGATCTAATAGCGAACCTTTGTTCCTGATAACCCTATCTGCTCTTTGGCTGTACTCGTTTCGGCTCATTTGTGTTTCTAATCGGCTCTGAATATGATCATCACTTAATCCTTTATTCCTTAAACGCTGGATAATATCTGCATCCGGTGTATCAACAACCCAGATCTCATCACATAATAAATCGAGCTTCATCTCGTAAAGAATTGCGGCATTAATGACAAAGGATTTGGAAGTATCTTGAATAATTGATTTTATTTTTTCAACCATCACAGGATGCAAAACTGTCTCTAGCTGTTTTAACTTACTCTTATCAGAAAAAACTAGTTCGGATAACTTTAGGCGGCTTATTTCGTTATTTATTAGAATTACACTGCCAAATAGGCTCGTTAGTCGTTTTACTGTGGCAGGATCGGTTAAAGACTCATGTCCCACACAATCAACATCGATGATTTCAAATCCTCGATCTGCAAGTAATTTTGCAACTTCATTTTTCCCGGAGGCTATACGTCCTGTGAGCCCAATAATCATAAGTGTCTCTTTCAACAATGATTATTCGTATTTTAGTTTTTCCCTTTTAATATCCTGCGGGATTTTAATCGGGTAATCTCCATTAAAACATGCCATGCACATATGGTTTGCTGGTAAATGTATGGCATTTATCATTCCTTCGATGCTGAGATATCCGATAGTATCAACCTTTAAGTATTTTTGTATTTCCTCAACTGAGTAATTTGCTGCGATAAGCTCTTTTTTTGAAGCGGTATCTATACCATAAAAACAAGGATTAAGCACTGGCGGCGAACTGATTCTTATATGAACTTCCTTTGCACCGGCATCTCTTAATAATTGAACAATTTTCTGGCTGGTAGTCCCTCTAACAATTGAGTCATCTACCAGAACGATCCTTTTTCCTTTAATTGCATCAGCAATAGGATTGAGTTTTACTTTTACTCCGATTTCCCTTAACTCTTGATCCGGTATAATAAATGTACGTCCAATATAACGGTTTTTTATCAAAACATCGTCGTAAGGAATCCCTGATTCTTTAGAAAATCCAATAGCAGCCGGCGTTCCCGAGTAAGGGACTCCAATAACCATATCCGCTTCTACCGGATATTCTTGATAAAGATTCCGTCCCATTTTGGTTCTGCATAAATGAAGATTTTTTCTATGGATGTTACTATCAGGGCGAGCAAAATAAATGAACTCAAATACGCATAACCCGCAACGGTCCTGTTCTTTGTATTGCACAGTTGTATAACCATCATTGGTTATTGTTACCATTTCTCCGGGATTTACTTCTCTCACTAAGTTTGCACCGATAACAGGAAGTGCACAATCTTCAGAAGATAAAACATATCGGCCATCCAATTCTCCTATAACAAGCGGACGAACTCCAAACGGATCTCGAAGACCTAAAAGTTTACCGTCAAGGAGGATAAGAAGTGAATAGGCCCCCTGAATCTTGTCTATAGCTTCCATGATCGCGTCTTCTATTGTGATTGCAGAGGACCGAGAAATGAGTGCCGCAATAATTTCGCTATCGCTACTGCCAGAAAACATATATCCTTCTTTTTCCAATGCATCGCGAAGTTCGTTGATATTGACTAAATTGCCATTATGGACAAGAGAAAATGGTTTGTCGTGAAAGGTGCTTAATATGGGCTGTGCGTTCGCTAATTTTGTAGATCCCGTAGTGGAATACCGTGTCTGCCCAATAGCGGCATAACCTTGTAGTGGCTTAAGCAATTCCTCAGTAAAAACTCTGGATACTAGTCCCATTTCTTTGTGAGTTTTAATTGTGCCGTCGTCTGAGATAACAGATATCCCCGCACTTTCTTGGCCTCTATGTTGTAGCGCATACATGCCAAAGTAAGTGAGCTTTGCTACATTTTTTCCAGGTGAGAATATACCGTATATCCCGCACATAATTATTAATCCTTTCCTACTGATTCATTATTCTAGGGATAGCCTCATAATATGCCTCAGCCATATCTTTAACTTTGTTATTGATAATTTCTTTATTATCCACTTTTACAACAAAATCCGTTCCCGTAACTTTCCCAATATATTTACTACTAATTCTTTCTGTTGCACACTTGAAACTTTCAACGTTTTTTTCTGGAACAGTCACAACAATTCTCGACTGGGTTTCTCCGAACAGCAAACTATCGAGCCTAAGTCCTTTTCGGCTGAGTTCTATATTCGCACCTTTATTTCCAGTAATTGCTCCTTCTGCCAGCGTTATGAGTAAACCGCCTTCAGAGCAATCATGCGCTGAATTAACGATGTTCTCATTGATTATCTTTCTCGTAATCTGTTGTAATTTCATCTCGTATTCCAGATTGATAGCCGGTGGTAACCCTGCAGTTTTATCGTAAATAACCTTCAAATATTCACTTCCACCAATTTCGTCTTTATTTTCGCCTAACAAATAAATATGGTCACCCTCATTCTTCCATTCCATGGAGCAGTATCCCAAATCTTTATTAATAAGACCGACGATACCTACAGATGGAGTCGGGAAAATTGCGCATCCTTCATTTTCGTTGTAAAGACTTACATTGCCGGAAATAACCGGAACATTGAACTTTTTGCAGGCATCAGCTAATCCAGTAACGCATTGCTCTAGCTGCCAGAACATCTCCGGCTTTTCCGGATTAGCAAAGTTAAGACAGTCTGTTATAGCCATCGGCTCTGCACCGGTACACGATACATTTCGAGCAGCTTCGGCGAGCGCTATTTGCCCCCCGGTATATGGGTCCAAATAACAGTACCGGGCATTACAATCAGTTGAAACTGAAAGCTTTTTGTCACTGCCTTTAATGCGTAACACTGCGGCATCTGCCGCACCTGGAAGCGCGATTGTATTTGTTTGCACCATATGGTCATATTGTTCATAAACCCATCTTTTTGAAGCAATATTCGGAGAGGTTAATAGTCGTTGAAAAACTGATGCCGCCTTATTATAATTTACGTCCGGAATAGTATCGAGATCTAATTGCTGAACTTGATCCAAATAGCCCGGTCGAATTGATTCTCTTTTATAGACCGGGGCATCATCAGCCAGCGAACGGGCAGGCACTTCTGCTACTACCTTGCCGTTTTCAAGTACTCTGAACATTTTGTCATTAGTTACCTTACCGATAACAACTGAATGTAATCCCCATTTTTCGAATATTTTGTAGGCTTCCTCTTCTTTCCCTTTTTTAAGTATGATGACCATACGTTCCTGACTTTCTGAGAGCAAAAATTCATACGGTGTCATTTTAGCTTCACGGGCTGGCACTAATGCAATATCTATCTCCACTCCATTATCTGCTCTGGACGCCATTTCGCTCAGTGAACTGGTAAGTCCGGCAGCTCCCATATCTTGCATCCCTACAACGCAATCTTTTTTAAGAAGTTCTAGACACGCTTCTACCAGGAGTTTTTCTTGGAACGGATCTCCTACCTGAACAGAGGAACGTTTTTCTTCGGACTCTTCTGACAACTCAACTGAGGCGAAGGTTGCACCGTGGATGCCGTCTCTGCCTGTCGAGGCACCAACATAGAATATCGGGTTATCAACACCGGCAGCATAGCCTTTTATAATCGGTCCATAGAGATCATCTACCTCTTTTTCCCCTGACTGGACGATACCTACACACATCGCATTAACAAGACAGTTTCCTGTATATGATTCATCAAAAAACACTTCTCCTGCAACTGTTGGGATTCCTATACAGTTACCATATCCGGCAATACCTGCAACTACACCGGATAGAAGAAATCTATTTTTTTTATTATTAGTAATCGGACCGAAACGTAATGAGTTAAGACCGGCAATTGGACGTGCACCCATTGTAAATATATCTCTGATTATTCCGCCAACTCCTGTCGCTGCACCTTGATAGGGCTCAACTGCACTGGGATGATTATGTGATTCCATTTTGAATACTACCGCTAGTCCGTCACCAATATCGACAATACCAGCATTTTCTCCTGGTCCTTGTAGTACATATTTTCCGGTTGTCGGGAATTTTTTGAGAAGCGGTTTCGAGTTTTTGTAGCTACAGTGTTCAGACCATAAAACACTATACATTCCTAATTCGTTAATGTTTGGATGACGTCCTAATATTTTTATAATGCGATCATATTCTTCTTCGGTTAAGCCATGTTCTTTCACTATTTTCGGATCAATCATTTTTTCCTCCATAATAATTCAGTTATAATTATTTTTTATAAAGACCTTTTTGATTAATATACTCAAGCACGTGTTTGTCTAATAGCGAAGAAACATCATCTCCATTTTTTATCTTTTCTCGTATTTCTGTTGAAGATACATTCGGAGTTTCAATGTTCAGGTAACTTACGCTATCGTTATAATCCTTAAGTATCGTAGTATTCATAAAGTTGTAGAATTCTTCACTCTTATATCCAGGTCGATTAATTACAATTAACTTACATTCGTGAAGCAACTTGATCGGTTCTTTCCAGCTCAAAAAATCCAGAAAAGCATCGATACCAATTATAAAGAAAAAATCACGATTTGGGTATCTCGATTTTAAATAGTTTATTGTATCAATAAAAAACGACTTTTCTCTTCGATTATACTCTATATCTGACAAAACAAAATGTTCTTTATTCTCAAGCGCTAATTTACACATGTGATAGCGTTGATCAGGTAGTGCTATAGGCTCGTTCCTATGGGGCGGTATATGACTGGGAATAACCCAGATTTCGTCTAATGACCTGGCTGCCAGGACTTTTCTGGCTAAGGCTATATGGCCTTCATGAATCGGATCGAAAGTGCCGCCAAGTAAGCCTATTTTCATTGTTTTCATATTATTTTGCTATTTGTACCCTTCTATATTCACCGGAAGAGATCCTTTTGCACCAGTTAGCATTGCAAACATACCATTCAACTGTTTCCGCTATTCCCTGATCGAAATTAATGGTCGGCGTCCAGCCTAATTCTCTTTGTATCTTCGATGAATCGATTGCATAACGTCTGTCATGACCAAGTCTGTCCGTAACATGCTTGATCAGGGATTTTGGTTTTTTCAGGTAATCCAGAACAAGATGAACTATTTCTATATTTGGCTTTTCATTGTTTCCGCCGATATTATATACTTCTCCATTCTTCCCATTATGGAGGGCCATATCGAGAGCTCGGCAATGATCGATGACATGAAGCCAATCCCTTACCTGGAGTCCATCGCCATATACCGGCAGTTGTTTATCAACAAGCGTATTGGTAATCATTAAAGGTATAAGTTTTTCCGGGAACTGGTAGGGACCATAGTTATTTGAGCAACGTGTAATGACAGCAGGAAAACCAAACGTCTCGAAATAAGATCTGACAAGCAGATCACTGCCTGCTTTACTGGCCGAATATGGACTATTTGGTGAAATCGGTGTCCCTTCTGTAAAATAACCTGTTGCGCCAAGCGATCCATACACTTCATCAGTTGAGACATGGAGAAACTTTTTTACATTGTTCTTCTTCGCTGATTCTAGCAGATTAAATGTGCCAAGAACATTAGTTTTAACGAAAACTGACGGATCTTCTATACTTCTGTCAACATGAGATTCCGCAGCAAAATGCACTACATAATCAATTCCGTTCATTACGCTATCAACATCTTCTTTGTTAACGATATCGCCTTTTACAAAAGTATATGGCACGTGTAATTCCATGTCTGAGAGGTTATCAAGGTTGCCCGCATACGTTAAGTTATCAAAATTAATAATCTGATAATCTGGATAGGTTTGGATCATATGACGAATAAAATTTGAGCCAATAAAACCCGCACCGCCGGTGATAAGAACTTTTTTCATTCCAGGTATCCTTCCTTTTTAATAATTATAATGAATTGAAACTCAATATTTAGCAGATTTTTGTGATTGTCTATTATTTTGTATTTCCATATACAGTTATTACGACCCTTTTATTGGCTGGTTTCAACTAAAAGTATCACCGTTGATAGTGAATCGAATGTATTGGCATAAGGTTGTCTCCCAAGCTGCTGAATATTATATATATTATCAGAATAAACCATTAAATATTTTCATGCGAAGTTAACCTGTATTTTTTTTCAAAGTAATATCTTTGATGATTTTAATTATTTCTTGAGTATCTTTTAGTGTATTTTTGTCGATTAGAACATCATACGCTGGCTTGCCGACTCTAATATCATCGATATCCACATATCCGGTCAATAAGATTCGGATAGTTTCAGTTTTGGTCTGTTTTGCTTTTTCCAAAACCTGTATTCCATTGAAGTTAGGCATCTTGTAATCACTGAGAATAATATCCAATTTATCTTCGTGTTCGGACATGTATTCGATTGCATCTCCGCTGTTAGAAAATCCGACTACATCATAGTGCTCTGAAAAAGAACGAGACAATACATGTAATAAACTTTTATTGTCATCCACGAATAGTAACATTCTTCGCATTTTATTTTCGCCTTTTAAAATCTATCTAGGATAATCAGAATTTTATTTGATTCAGAATGGTATTATTATACATTGAAAATAAAATTTGCATAAGGCTTAATTGTTCGAAAAGTAATGCTATGAATAAGCTGTAAATATATTAGAATTCTACTGCATTTACTCAACACCTGTCTGCTCTTTTAAAAATTAAGCCAATACAAAAAGGAAATAGCAAAACACGTAAACACATAAATCCCCAACTCCTAAACAGAGAACTATAGCAACTCAAAAAAACATTGTAGTGATATTGAAAAATAGAGGAGAACAATGTTCTGGCTTACAATGTTCTTCAGATAATGAAGTTGTTTTATCTGGACAAGGAAGCAGAAAGCTGGACAGTGAAAAGAATAAGGTATTGGTTTATCGAAACCGTTGGCAAGTTCGTCATTAGTGGAAGACAGGTAAAATGTAAGCTTATAAACTGCTGTGACCTAACTTGGAAGTTGTTCGTTTCTTGCCAGAGACGGCTAATCTTGAACTGGTAAAGAAACCAGCCCATTAAGAAAAAAATCAATAATTTCTGCAAAAACCAATTGTAGAAGATAGAAGTTCAAAACAAAAATGACTTGATTGAGCAAAATCTATGAAATTACAGAATAATCCTGGCCAATAAGGGCATAAAAATCAACACCATCCAGGGTTTGGTAAATTTTTTGGCAAAAATCTGTCCTATACATTCCTATATCTTTGTGTGAATTTTCTATTTAGGAGTTGGGGAAATAAAAAAAATGCAACTTTCAAATATTGCTTACGATATATATATATAAATTTTTATAAATAAAAAGTTGTGGAGACTAGTTCAGAATGAGATACTCAAATGACTATCAGATAAGAAGAGATTCAATATCCACGTATAACGGACCTAACCACTTCCACAGAAATCATTCACAAGACAAATCAGTCCAGAAAATCGAATCCGTCCCAGACAATAACAGGGAAATTGCCTGCTGGGAATACTTAGATTCCATGAGTATCAATAATAGAAACTATATTTTCGCATACGGTATTGTTCAAAATGAAAACACCACAAAAACAAAAAATGATAACCACATCGATGTCGAGATCATACAAATTGATCCTTATAACCATCAATATAGGGTTGTAGGAGAAGTACAGGTCGACATTGAACCTTCAAACAAAATAACTGCAATTACAACTGAAAGAAAAAGCAATCCAAGTCCCTCAAATGATACAATCAACGAAGCATTAAAAAAAGACTGGAAAAGGACTCTATCGTTAATTCCTGAAGAGAAAAGAAGTGAATTGGCAATAATTCAGGAACTAAAATCCCTCGGAATAGATTTTCCGGAAAGATTCAACAGCTATGAAGAAGTTCTGGAAATCATTAAAAACCGAAAGAATAATGATCCGGACGACACCAGACCTGTAGCACTTTTCTTCTATCCTAAAGTTGACGAAAATGATGCCCTTATACAAGAAAACAAAAACAAAATGTCCGAATTCATGAAAAACGGCTACAAAGTTGTTTACGCAGAAGGTGCCTCAGAAGATGATTTCTACGATACCCTAAAGGACATTGGAGGGAAGAAAAAAATTGATACCTTAGTATTGGCTGGCCATGGAAATAAAAAGCTGCTTTCACTTGGAGCTGATGATCCTCGACTAACACCGATGGACAATGAAAGAAGCTATATTGATATTTCTGATGAACGTGAAATGAAAAATATGAGTTTGAATAACTATATGACTGATAATAGCAATGTCATACTGCTGAGCTGTAGTACCGGAGAAGGCGGAGCACAAGCAGATAATCTGGCTAATGTGATAAAAGACGTGTTCAATCAGAGTACCATTACCTCTGCCCATGCTCCAATTAATGATATAGAGGTATCTTTTGATAAAAATGGACAGCTTAAGACTGCCAGCTTGTATGATATTGAAAGAATGGATGAAGATGTAACCTATCGTGTTGCATAATATTTCTTAACTCACGCAAAAAGCCTATTAAGCATTCATATCTTCTCATGCTATAATTAGCCATCTGCTGTATTTTTAGGATAAAACTGATGGCAAAAAAAATAATTACCGGAATTATAGTCTTAAGCACTCTTTTTATTCTAGTCTCTGCGATTGGTATTTTTTACTTTTCCAACGTAATAATGTATCCGCCCAAAATGTCCTTCGAAAAATACAGGATGTTGCATCCTGACCAGGAAACCCATCCGGGGAAGCTCGGGCTGCCATATAGAGATGAAACAATTTCAATAAATAAGCCTGATAATAAATGCCTTGGCTGGTACCTCCCGGCTTCAAAAAAATCTGATAAACTGATCATTCTCGTCCATGGGCGTGGAGTTAACCGACTTAATGTGTTAAAGTATGCTCCCTATTTACACGCCGCTGGATATAACTTATTCCTCATGGATTTTCGCAACTGCGGATTGAGCTACTCAGCCCCATGCTCTATGGGCTTCTTTGAAAGCCAGGAACTTGTTGTCGCTGCGGATTATCTTGATAAGAAATACAAGAACAAGTCAGTCGGCATAATAGGCTTTTCGATGGGAGCTGCAGTAACTACCCTCGCAGCACCGCATATAAAAAACATTAAAGCACTTGTCCTTGACAGCCCATTCTATTCATTCCGTTCGATTATCGAAGAAAGGACGACTATTGAGCAACCATACATACCGATAGTATATGTTGACCTGGTACTACGTTTTATTGGTGCTCGGTTAAGCTTTGATACAGATAACGTGGACCTGGGAAAAGAGCTCCGGACAATGCATATACCACTCTTTCTCATTCATGGAAAAAAAGATACATATATTTCTAAACAGCATAGCCTTAGGATATATAAAACGGCTAATGGTCCGAAACAGATCTGGTTAACTGAAAACGGCACACATGTCGAAAGCTTTTCGCATCACGAAAAAGATTACAAGAAGAAAACTCTTGATTTTTTAGCAAGGTATCTAAATTAAATTTGAGGTAGTTGAATTATGGCAAATCCGAAAAAAAACATACTCATAGTCGAGGATAACACCGCGATCCTCGACATATATAAAAAGCTTTGCGAAGTAAAATTCGATGCTAAAGTTTTTGCTGCTGATAATGGTGAAACCGCGCTTAAAATAATTAATACAGAGAAACTTGATTTAATACTTTGTGATTTGATGCTGCCGACCATTAGCGGTTTCGATATAATAAGTTATCTTAAGAGCGATGAAAAATTTAAAGATATACCAATAATAATTGTCTCAGCTGTTGCGGATAAAGGACATGTTAAACTTAGCATCATAAAAGGCGCAAATGATTTTCTTGTTAAGCCTGTACCGTTGAAGATAATGGAAGAGAAAATCGCAAATTTTTTGGTCCGTTGATTTTTGTTTAGTTATCTCGGGTAACAACCGAAAAACCACTATTCATCTTATCGTATTTTACCCTTTACATAATCACAAGTTCCTATTATGATTTACAAGGTTTATTGAGCCAAAATAATGAAACAAAGAGACTAGAAAAGAAAGGACAAGGGGCACACAATGACAATGAAATATTATATTGCAAATAAAATGATAGATGAAGGCAGCAAAATTGATAGAATTATCGGAAGAGAAATTCTTGATAGCCGCGGCAATCCGACAGTTGAAGTAGACGTCGTTCTTAAAGACGGAACAATAGGAAGAGCAGGAGTTCCATCTGGAGCATCCACAGGCGAAAACGAAGCACTCGAACTTCGTGACGGAGACAAAAGCAGATATTTAGGAAAAGGTGTACTTAAAGCAGTTAAGAACGTCAACGATATCCTCGGACCGCAAATAATCGAAGCCGGATATTCTGTATTTGATCAAGTCGGCATTGATAACTTTATGATACAGCTCGACGGTACAAAAACAAAATCAAAACTCGGAGCCAATGCGATACTGGGCGTATCACTTGCTTTGGCTAAAGCTGCCGCTGCAAAACTTAACATTCCACTCTATCGTTATATCGGCGGAGTAAATTCTAAAAAACTGCCGGTTCCAATGATGAACATCATAAACGGCGGTTCACATTCAGATGCACCGATAGCCTTCCAGGAATTCATGATCAGACCAGTTGGAGCGAAATCATTTAAAGAAGGCCTTAGAATGGGCGCAGAAGTTTTCCATTCACTTAAAAAAGTTCTTCATGACAGAGGGCTCAGCACTGCTGTTGGTGATGAAGGCGGTTTCGCACCTGCGCTCGCCGGAACAGAAGATGCTATTGAATCTATATTAAAAGCAGTAGAAAACGCCGGTTACAAGCCTGGTGTTGATGTTAAAATCGCTCTTGATTGTGCTGCTTCAGAATTCTACAAAAACGGAACTTATAACTATAACAAATTTGAAGGAGACAAAGGCGCAGTGAGAACTTCAGCACAGCAAGCTGAATATCTTGCTCAGTTAAGCGAGAAATATCCAATCGATTCAATTGAAGACGGAATGTCTGAAAATGACTGGGCTGGATGGAAGCTACTTACTGAAAAAATCGGAGATAAATGTCAGCTTGTAGGCGACGATCTTTTCGTAACTAACGTTGAATATCTTTCAAGAGGTATCAAAGAAGGCTGCGCAAACTCTATTCTCGTCAAAGTTAACCAAATTGGTTCACTCACTGAAACGCTTGATGCTATCGAAATGGCACATAAAGCTGGTTACACAGCAGTTATTTCCCATAGATCAGGAGAAACAGAGGATTCTACAATTGCAGACATCGCAGTTGCAACGAATGCTGGTCAGATCAAAACCGGTTCTCTCAGCAGAAGTGATAGGATTGCAAAGTACAATCAGCTTCTCAGAATTGAAGAAGAACTTAATAGTTACGCAATTTATGGTGCGTAATCAAATCTAAAACTAAAAAGGCTGTCAGATCAAACTGACAGCCTTTATTTATGTGCGCCCAGCATGGGCGCTTTCTAGTCGGTGAAAGTCCGATATGGGGGTTGATAGTGCCAACCATTAGCTCAAGACAAGGGTGTCCATCGTGAGGT
>QKMY01000042.1 GCA_003242895.1 Candidatus Margulisiibacteriota bacterium | reverse complement strand
ATAGGGAGCGACTCGTCCCTATTATAATCATCCCAATAGGGATACTTTATTGCCTGAACTCAATGTTTATCAGCGCTAAAACTCATAATTAGAACTGCTGTTTGAAATATTAACCCAGACAATTCTTTGAGTTTTCAATGATAATTGAGGTATTGAAGGGACTTGATATTGATCCATAAAAGAACGATAGCACCGAATTATCGGTGCTATCGTTCTTTTATGCTGATGCCTATCAGGCAGCTAATATAACGTTTGTTGCACAGGGACCGCGCTGACTTTTCTCAATGTCGAAAGATACTTTTTCGCCGTCATTCAGACTTCGGTAACCATCTTTTTTGATTCCCGAGAAATGGACGAATAGGTCTTCTTCTCCGCTATCTTGAGTAATAAAGCCAAAACCTTTACTGGCATTAAACCATTTTACTATTCCAGTTTTCATAGCTTACTCCTTAAAAAAATAAAAAAGCACCAATACAGGTGCTCTAAGCTATAATTATCATCATTTCATTATAATCTGTTGACTCTTAACACTTGAGTACAGTATACCATTCCACGCCAGCAAAGTAAAGGACTTCACAAATTTCAACACATCATTATTTACTTTTATTATAATAGTATTATTTACAAAAACAAACTAACTATTACCTGTTTTTCAATTTTTCGATACGTTCTTTTTTATTTTCAAGAAATCTATCCTTATCCTCTTCGTCTATCGTTTGTATAGCTATATTAACGGAAGAGTTCTCGTTCTTCGAATTAAAATATCGGTGTTTATAAGGTTTGTTTTTATAATTGAGATACCCATTGACTCGATGCAACCGATACGGAGAATGAGAAAAACTGTTCGTTAGATAGACAATGTGTTCCTCCACAGGATGATTGCCAAACCTTTCTGACTTCCATTTCAACCGTAAGGTATTTAATTCACTATTAGCCTGAGCAATTTTGCCATCTAAATTTTCTACCTTCTTTTCGAGATATCTGATCCTTCGATATTCTTTAGCAAATTTTCCGCTATTTTCATCATAATCAATATTATCATAAAAATCATCGAGTACCGTTTCCGATCTTTTACGTTCTCGTTTCATTTCAGAAATCTCGTTCGTGAGTTGTTGTATCTGTACCAGCAACTCTTCTTCGTATCTGGTATAGCGATAGCCGTTAGCTTCGTTAGGTCTGCTTCGATGATATCCCGGAACTTTCACGACAACAGCCGTATCAGGTCTCCAGTATCCTGAATGATATCCGAAGTCGAGTCTTGTTGAGGCGATAGCATTGGCTCCCGCAATAGTGATAAAAAGAGCTGAAATAGCTAAGGAGTTATATAGTATTTTTCTCATAGTTAAGTACCTATCCTTTTATTGTTCGATTTATGGTTCTGGAAATTATAAGCACATTAATTTCTCTACTAAATTAAACAGTAATGGGTATGAATTAGTTCCCGATTCAACAACGTCCCGAAACACGAAAGTATCTTAGGTCAATTACAAAGTATATGCTATTTTTTCAAAACATAGGCAATTGTCTTGTAAAGCTGTACGATGATTAGAGGGATAACTGCATACCCGGCTATCACGTGAAGCTCATTAATAACTGAAGGATCAACCTTAAAGAGCTCTCCCAGGGGTTTAATGGTAAGGACCATAAAAACCATACTGCTGCCGAGCGTCACAGCGAACCATTGATACTTATTGGAAAAGAGCCCTATTTTATAAAGCGGCAACGTGGAACGGCAGTTAAAGCCATGCAGCAATCTCGCTATCGTTAAGGTAGAGAAAGCCATGGTACTAGCAAGGGCAATACCTTCCTTAGATAACCCGTAATAAAAAGCTGCGAGAGTACAGGCAGCAATAAGTGCCCCTTCAGCAACTACCGCGACCAGAAAATCGCGAGTCAAAATTGGTTCATTAATATCCCTTGGTGATTCTTTCATAACGTCCGGATTGGGTGGCTCCAGGCCTATCGCAATAGCTGGCATAGAGTCTGTTACCAGATTAATGAACAAAAGCTGTACCACAGTAAAAGGAAGAGGAAGGCCCGCAACCGAAGTATATAAAACGGCCAGGATTCCAGCCATATTTCCTGAGAACAAAAATTGAATCGAGTGTTTAATATTACTGTAGATGCTTCTGCCATTGGAAATCGCTTTAACAATGGTAGCAAAATTATCATCGGTTAATACTATAGAGGAAGCTTCTTTAGCCACTTCGGTACCAACTTTACCCATAGCAATTCCGATGTTTGACTGTTTTAGCGCTGGCGCATCATTAACGCCGTCTCCTGTCATCGCAACAACATGGCCTCGCTCCTGCCATGCTCTTACAATTTTTATTTTATGTTCAGGCGAAACACGGGCATATACTGAGATATTACTGACCTCCGACTTTAATACTTCATCAGACATTTTATTGATTTCAGCACCTTCTATAGCCTTGTCGCCCGGTTTGAGAATACCGATATGTTGAGCTATAGCGGACGCTGTTGTCTTATGGTCTCCGGTAATCATAACCGGTTTGATACCTGCTTGTATGCACGCTTCTACAGCTTGCTTTGATTCAATGCGCGGAGGGTCCTGCATCGCAACTAACCCTATAAAAATAAGGTCACTTTCGTCATCCAGAGTTAACTCTCTAGCTTCAATCTGTTTATATGCAAGCGCAAGTACCCGTAACCCGTCTAAAGAAAATTCATGGTTAACCTGCCCGATATTATCCAGATCGTCTTGTCCTATACGCCGAATAACATTACTGACCTCAATTGATTGAGCCCTTTTGAGAACCACGTCAACTGCGCCTTTAGTTACCATTACGAGCTTTCCATCAATGGCGTGTAGCGTACTCATAAGTTTACGGTCCGAATCAAATGGCAATTCCGATAATCGCGGTACTGACTTTCTATATTCTATCTCATCGATAGTGTAATGCTTGGCCATAGTTACCAGGGCTATCTCGGTGGGATCCCCGATAGACTGTCCGTTTTGAATTACGGCATCATTACAAAGAACACACATTTGGGCTAGTTTCCGGGATTCCGGCTCGTTTCTATCCGAATTCACGATGTTTATGATCTTTGAGTTAACATATAGTTTTTCTACAACCATTTTATTCTGTGTTAACGTACCGGTCTTATCAGAACAGATAACAGAGACACTGCCAAGGCTTTCAACTGCATGCAGGTTCCGGACTATGGCATGTTCTTTAGCCATTTTTTGTGTACCGAATGCCAGAACAATTGTCACGATGGAACTAAGCGCTTCCGGGATAGCTGCAACAGCCAGCGCAATTGCAAACAAAAAAGATTCGCCAAGGGCATACCCCCGTGAAATATTTATCAAAAATATAATAATGCACAAAGCAAGAATTACAAAAGCAAGTTTCTTCCCGAATTTATCAAGGCTAACCTGAAGAGGGGTCTTTTTTTCTTGTGCAGTTTCCAGCAAGGCAGCCACATTCCCCAATTCGGTATTCATACCCGTACCAGTAACCGCGACGACAGCTCGACCGTACGTTATTAAGCTGCCGGAAAAAACCATATTGACCCTATCACCGACTGTGAGTTCTTCCTGTCTGATAATATCAATGGATTTTATAATGCTAACAGATTCACCGGTTAACGAGCTTTCGTTAACCTGAAGATTATAATTCTCAATAATTCTTCCATCAGCAGCAACATAATCTCCTGCATCCAAAAACAATAGGTCGCCCACAACAACTTCGCGCGACGGGATTTCTACCTTGGCACCGTTTCTTCGCACCTTAGCTACAGGAGCCGCCAGTGACTTCAGGCTTTCCAGCGATTTCTCTGCCCGAATATGTTGTGTCATTCCCAGGAATGCATTAAGGAGCGTCACTGCAAAAATAACAGCTGCGCTCTCAATATCGCCTAACAGGATAGAAACTATACCGGCAACCAGCAATATAAGTACTAAAAAATCAGCAAATTGACTTAAAAATACCTGAAAAACACTTATTTTCTTTTCAGCGTTTAATTCGTTATATCCATAATGAAGTTTCCTTTTTTCTACTTCTGCATCTGATAAACCATGAATATCAACGTTCAAAATCTCCAGGACTTCCTTCTCAGATAGATTGAAGTAATTTTTCATTCTCAACCTCCAGCATTATAATTATAAGTTATTATTCATAAATGTTATTAATAGAAGGAAAAGGTCGCAATATTTAGAGTAATTAGATCTAATAAAACTAAGTAACCTGACTAGTTTTTTTGGGGGGATGAAGAATTTCCAGCTCATCTTTGATGGTAAGTACCAATGGTATCGCGATCATCATTCCCCATACGCCAAGGATTACTTCGCCAAGCAGCAATGACAGCAATATTACAGACATGGGCAACCGAATAATAGCTCCGATAATTTTACTATTCAGAAAATACTCCAGTTTATGGATTGCAATAAGAAAAACCAGACAGATGAGGGCAGAAATAACTCCGCTCGATACAAGTGCAGTGACAGTTAATATGGTATTTGAAATGAGGTTTCCCAATACAGGAACGAGTCCGAAAACAAATACTAAAAACAATAGAGTTATTTTATGAGGGATATGCAAAACGCTAATGACAACCAAAGTGAGAAGTACATTAATACAAGAGATGACAACCTGCCCGCCCATTACTTTGCGAAAATATGTATAAAACCGTTGTAATCGTGCCAAAAGGAATTGGTAAATGTATGCCAGTAAACTATTAGGAGTACTAGTGAAAACCTTTTCTATTTGCTTGCCTTCACGATAAAAAAGAAAATTAAGTACTATAGCAAAAAGAAAATAGGCGACCATCTTTGAGACATTATTAAATATATGAATTGCCTGTCCAAATGATTTCGTAAGCTGATCAAAGGCCTGTTGCTTTAAAGCAGCGAGATCTATTGAGAGCTGATATTTTTCTATGAGAAAAAATAAAAACACTCTGGTATCCTGCCAAATAGTATTAAAATAATGGGAAGCATCTACAGAGATCAAAGGCACAAGTCTGAAAACAATAAGGGAAAACAATCCGATTAAAAGAATATAAAGAGACCAGAACAGTAACGTCGCCGGAACTAAAGGAATCCATTTCCGGCTATCTCGGGTTACAACATCAGTAAGAAGATAAATAAATAGAAGAAATATAAACAACACTACCAGGTCGGTTAAAAAAACCACCCAACAAATAAGAAGTAATGTTATATAGCCAATAAAATTTTGTTTAAAATAAGTTATAAATTCATTCATAATAAATATCACTTTATATTTCTTTTAATACTTTACTATAATTTATCATTAATGGAATTATAATACAAACACTAAGTATGTCCGAGGGTATGAGAAAGCACTGAGCGTTACTACTTCTCTATGTTGCCATGCACTCATTTAGCCAACCGGCATTATAGCTGGGTTCGTGACATTTACTTGTTACAAGTGACGGGAAACTTAGTGAAATATCCCAAGCATTTTGAAATCGAAAACATCTGAAGATAGACCTTTGTATTATGGCAAGCTATAATACTGACATTCTATCGGACCTGGGCATGGCAAAATAATAGCTATAAGTTACTTTCTTAATTCAAATAGTAAATTACGGCAGCCTATCCTGTTCGGCATTAATTTTGCTGTTCTGCATTCGTTTAATGCAATACTACTCGCACTTATTATCCTTTTTTTACTCAAATCCCCCATCATGATTGGAATGGTCTCGGTTTTCTTTATGGCAATCGGTATGATGACAACAATAACTTTTATTGGCTTAACCGTAACCTTTGGTAAAAATACTGCACTTGCCACATTATCATTTAATAAGCCCGTTTATGCTGTAGCACAAAAAAGCCTATCAATCGTTGGGGCAAGCCTTATTATTGTTATTTCTATTCTTTTTTTGTTATCGACAATACGTTAATAACAGCAGCGACAACACTATCGGTTTTGTTTTTTTTCAACCATGTTAAGAGTGAATTTATCAGACGCCATAACATTGGAGTTTTTTTAACGATTTTTTACGAAAATTTAACGATCTTGATGCAATTATAAAATTTTATCGTCGATATAAATGAATGAAACGTAAAATCATTCTTATTCACGAAACTATTAATCCAGGTTTGTGCGATAACCTCCCTAGTACCTTAAGCTATCTTAACAAAATAGCACAAGTAACAGTTATCAACATGAAAAGTATTCACCAAAACAACACAGATAAACCCGTTTCTTTTCGAAATCAATGTACTGGAAATGCAATATTTCTTTATACTCTTTTACAAATGGATGGCTATAAAGATTGTGTTATTTCATATATACAAGCAAAAAAATATGTTCACTATTTTGTATCAACAAATATTAATGGGCTTATTTATGCATTAGATCCGTTCACTATAAATAATGGAAGTCGAACTGTTATCATCAAACCTTTTGACAAGTTTATTGAAGATAGTAAATGGGAACTTTCATATGTAGATGAACCAAAAAATATGATTATAGGAAATCTCGATGGATATAATAATATTAACAATGAAATCGGTTGGGATGAAACAGTAGATTACATAAAATCATATATTGTTAAAAATAAAAAAGCAGGAATTTGATTTTATGATTTCTCCGCAATAACCAGCATTTCAAAATCTTCTGCAGTCAGTATTTCTGGAAAAAAGTACCGAGTTTTGCTATTAATGTCCATGTAATTTCGCTTTAATAGTGTTATTTCTCAGAATAATCCGGCTTAATGTTGCTGAATAATCTGGCCGATTCAAAATAAACCGGCCAGATTGAGAATAATTAAAAAGTTTCAGATGCAG
>QKMY01000041.1 GCA_003242895.1 Candidatus Margulisiibacteriota bacterium | reverse complement strand
TCTGCTTGTATTTTTGTCTCGGAGATCGACTGGACACCATCAATCTGAATCAGGTGGACAGTTTACCTGAATTACCTGAACAGCTTCATCTGAATCTGCAGGTGGTTGCATCACCACCTTTAAGCCTAGGTCAAGGAGCGGCAGCGTCCTGACATTTATAATTTAATAAACACTATCCCAAATAAAATTTCAAAAAAATAACAAAGAAAAAGATGGATTCCTGTCTTCACAGGAATGACAAACAACTTAATTTTTTAATGATCAAAATATAACGGTCAAAACCATCACCCACATTCAAAACCCCTCAATCAACCACCAAACAATTAACATATAGATAGCTGCAAAAGCCCGATCATATTCCTGGTCGCAAAAAAAACCAATATTTCTCCAATAATAACGCTTTACAATACTATCGAAAGGTGATACTATATAGTAAATGATAAAATCATTCAACTCGAAAGAAACAGAAAAAATATATCCACTTCGCTTCCCATAGATATTCAAACAATCGCTAGAAGAAAATTAAGGATGTTAAATAATTCTCGTAATATAAATGATTTACGAATACCGCCAGCAAATAGGCTGGAAAAATTAAAAGGCAATCGTTCTGATCAATACAGTATAAGAATTAACAACCAATGGCGAATTTGTTTCAAATATGAGAATGGCGATTGTTATGATGTTGAAATAATTGATTACCATTAAATTGAAAGGAAATGATTAATATGGACAAATTATCTAACATTCATCCCGGCGAAATATTAGACGAGGAGTTTCTTAAACCTCTTAACCTTACTCCATATCGAGTTGCAAAAGAAACAAAAATTGCTCAAACAAGGATTTCTGAAATTATAAAAGGTAAACGCAAAATTACCGCTGATACAGCATTAAGGTTTTCTGTATACTTTGGGAACTCACCTCAGTTCTGGTTAGGGTTACAAGATGATTATGATTTAGAAGAAGAAAAAAATAAAATCGGTTCGATTTTAAATGAGATTCATCCGTTAATGTAGGCTTAATTATTTAAAAAGCAACCGTAGGAGTTAAGGTGACCTTTTCCTTTGATTTTTGAATTAAGCTTTTATTGAATTCAATCTTGTTATAAATTTTTTCCCGAGGTTATTTCCCCCCAAACCACTTACTACCAACCACACCAAAATCAAAACCCACAACCCTTCATCTACAAATCATAGCCCGGAAGGGCTATACACTTAAGCAAGCTGTCTGAGTCATTGCCGTAGGCAGGAGGAGTTCTTGCGCTCCGAGGGTGCAGGGAAACTTCCCTGCTGCACGGATCCCAAAGGTGCTTGCATTAGCATCTTTGGGCCTAGGTTCAGGAGCGGCAGCGTCCTGACATCTACAATTTAATCAAGAGAATTCCTCGGAATTCATTCCGGGGTAAAAATCCTCGGTATGGTAAAATAATATGAATGAGCGAGCATATAAACAAAAGGCATAATA
>QKMY01000040.1 GCA_003242895.1 Candidatus Margulisiibacteriota bacterium | reverse complement strand
AGCATTGTTGCTCTTCGAGCTCGTTATTTATCTAATGAATGGGATTATGTCGTCGATAATTACTTAAAAGTCGCTTAACCCACCGAAAGTATCTGCACCCATTCCAGCTTGATTTTTCGGGGGGGAAGGATTACATTAACCGCAATTTATTTGGGTTAACTATTAACCAAAATATAAAGGGGGGCTATACATGGGACAAAAAGGTACTGAAGTTGTTGATTTGGATGTACAGCATTTACTCTATGAATTAAATAGGGCATATGCAGATGAGTGGTTTGCCGTTTATTCATATTTGCATATGGCGCGAACGGTAAGCGGTAAAGGGTACGAAGATATGCAAGAACTGCTGGAGAAAATAGCAGAAGATGAGCAGGAACACGTTGGTGAACTGGCAGAAAGGATTGCACAGCTTGGAGGAACTCCGATTATAGATATCGCAAAACTCGGGGAATTTGCGACACGTCCTTATCCGCATCCTCCGGAAGTAACCTCGGATTATAATGCTATTGTAGGTGTTGTGAAAGGTGCAGAAAACGCAGCTATCGACCATTATAACAAGCTTGCAGCTATGACACTCGGAAAGGATCATGTAACATATCAGTTGATAGTTCATATTATGTCCGAAGAGGTTAACCATGAAGAAATGTTTGAAAATTTTTTGAAATAAAGGGGGCGAACTATGCCTGAACTGAATGAATTGTTGCAAACTGCTGACTGGAAATCAGAAAAGCATGTGCCTGTGATTGATGTGCCTGATATTCTTGTTAAGGGAGAGTTCACCAATGTTACCGCTTCCATCGGTAAAGCTGTGAGCCATCCTAATACAACTCAGCATCATATAGCCTGGATCTCTCTCTTTTTTTTGCCTGATGGAGAGAAATATCCTTACGAGTTGGGTAAGTTTAATTTTTCATCCCACGGATCATCGATCAATGGAGCGGATACAAGTACTGTATACACGCATCATGCAGGGACCCTGGCGTTTAAAACCGATAAGCCTGGTACTTTGATGGCGCAGTCTTATTGCAATATTCATGGATTGTGGCAAAATAGCAAATCCATAAAAGTAGAGTAGGTTTGTGCCGCTTGCCTCGATCTCCAGTTGTCAGCAAGGGTCGAGGTGAGCAGTTTTTTAGAGAATAAGAGATAGAACAATTCAATGCTATCCGTATTGCGCGGCAGAGGTTAATTGTGAAGACAAAAGCATAGGTATGGGAGCTTCCTTATGACATCTGACATGCGACAGAATCCAGCTACGAAAGAATGGGTAGTGATAACTGATTATTACCCGGAAAAACCAAGTGACTATGGTGAGGAGTTAAGCGAGGGCCTTCCCGACGCTCCGGAATACGATACCCAATGTCCCTTCTGTCCGGGTAATGAGATTTCCAATGAAGAGATATTTTCTATAAGGGAAGATGGGCGTTGGCTTATTCGAGCCGTTAATAATAAATATCCGAATTTGAGCCCGGCTCCTAAGGCCTGTGCATCAAAAAAAAGAACATCTGATGGGATTTTTGTGAGTATGTCCGGGTGTGGCCATCATGAAGTCATTATCGAGCATCCGGTACATAATAAAACAATAGGAACTATGACAGTCAAAGAGGTAGAGCGCATTCTCTCGGTTTATTTAAGGCGATATAATGCGCTGGCAAATGATCCCATTGCCCATTTGATCACCATTTTTCGTAATAATGGAAAGCCGGCGGGATCTTCACTTCGGCATCCTCATTCCCAGATCATATCAACCAAAGTAGTTCCATTATATATTCGCAGCCAGCTGTACGAGGCTGAGCATTATTTTGATGATGAAGGACTGTGTATTTACTGTGCCATGCTTGAAAATGAACTGCGTGTTAAAGAGCGCATTATTTTTGAAAATGCGGATTTTGTTGTTTTTGTGCCATTTGCGGCAGGGATTGCTTATGAAACGATGGTTATGCCACGAAGGCATAGCGCTTCTTTCGGTAACCTTCGTGAATCAGAGATCCGTTCATGCGCTGAAGCACTCCGGTTTGTAACTGCAAAGATGGTAAAGAATTTGAATAACCCTTCCTATAATTATCTGATCCGAACTGCCCCGGTCCCGTTATCTGTCGTTCCTTTCTATCATTGGTATATTAATATAATGCCTAAGACACACCCTTTGAATGGATTCGAATCTGGGACAGGAATACGGTTGTCCTCATTTTCTCCTGAGCAAGCTGCTGCCCGGTTGAGGTTCTAGTTTTTCTTTTTTTCCGGTGCACCTGGCTTATTTCCTCTGTAGCCCTATTTTCTTTTTATTGACTTCGATTCGATTCGAGTTACAATACCCTCCAAATTTGGGAAGAGGAGATGCTATGAAGATAGGTGCTCATTATCTGGGTGGCGGGCGATGCGAGTTTGTGGTATGGGGACCATTTATTCACGAAATATTTGTAGTGATCGTATCCCCTATGAAACGTATGATCCCGATGAATAAGGATACCAGAGGCTACTGGAGAATGGTTGTTGATGATATATATCCGGGCAGCCTCTATCTATATCAGATTGACCGGGGGGCTGAACGGCCCGATCCTGCTTCACATTTTCAGCCGAGGGGAGTTCATGGGCCGTCCCTTATTGTCGATCATCGATCTTTCCAGTGGGATGATAGCGGCTGGGGAGGAATCCCATTAGAACAGATGATTATCTATGAAGTCCATATCGGTACCTTCACACTGGAAGGTGACTTCGATGCAGCCATAGATAGACTTGATGATCTGGCCAGACTTGGCGTAAATGCGGTAGAGGTTATGCCGGTTGCCCAGTTTCCGGGTGAACGCAATTGGGGATATGATGGAACGTATCCTTTTGCAGTGCAGAATTCGTATGGCGGACCGGAAGGGTTCAAGAAATTTGTTAATGCCTGTCATAAAAAAGGTGTTTCGGTGATCCTGGATGTCGTTTATAACCATTTTGGGCCGGAAGGCAATTACACTGCCGATTTCGCCCCCTATATAACGAAAAAGTACAATACTCCCTGGGGTGGCGCTATTAATTATGATGATAGCCATAGTGATGAAGTTCGGAACTATTTTATTGAGAACGCGCTCTACTGGTTTTTGAATTATCATATTGATGCTATCCGTCTTGATGCGATACATTCTATCTTTGATATGAGCCCAAAGCCATTCCTTCAAGAACTGGTAGAACGGGTCAAAAGCCTTTCCAAAAAATGTGAACGAAAACTCTATTGTATCGCTGAGAATGATCTAGATGATGTCAAAGCCCTTGAGCCTGTGGCACAGGGGGGATACGGTATTGATGCGGTATGGTGTGATGATTATCACCATTGTGTCCATACGATGCTTACGCACGAACGGGGTGGGTATTATAAGGATTTTGGAAGGGCGGACCAGTTTGCGAAAGCCGTGAGGGAAGGGTATGTCTATTCCTGGGAATATTCCGAGTACAGGAAAAAGCATCATGGCAGCTCATCAAAAGATTTTCCCGGATCGAATTTAGTTGTTTTTTCACAGAACCATGATCAAATCGGCAACCGGATGCTTGGCGACCGGTTATCGGAACAGGTGTCGTTCGAAGCGCTCAAATTGGCTGCCGGAGCTGTGTTGTTATCTCCTTATATTCCCCTGATATTCATGGGAGAGGAATATGGGGAAGATGCGCCCTTTCTTTATTTTGTGAGCCATGCTGATCCTTTTTTGATCAATGCCGTACGAGAGGGGAGAAAACAAGAGTTTGCTTCTTTTAGCTGGAAAGGTGAACCTCCTGATCCTCAAGATGAAGGTACCTTTCTTCAATCAAAATTGAACTGGGAAACGCGAGACCAAGGTCGCCACAAACTATTGCTGGATTATTACCAGCAGCTTATTTCGCTACGGAAAAGTATTCCGGCATTGAGCTGTTTCGATAAGAAGGCTATTGAGGTCATAAATCTTAATGAAAATAATCTAATCTCCGTTAAAAGGTGGAAAGGGACGAGTGAAGTATATATCCTTATGAATTTTAATAACGAAGAAGTAAGGATAGTTGTCCGTTTGGATGGAGGGGGCTGGAATAAATTATTTGATTCGGCTGACGAACTATGGAACGGGGATGGTTCATTTATGCCTTTAGCGGTTGAAGGTGAGTTGCAACTGAATATGAAAGCCCATAGTCTGGTGATGTACGAAAAGGCAGAAGAGGGGAGCTAAGGAGGAATGTCGTGGAGCGTTATATCTGTATTCATGCGCACTTCTATCAGCCGCCAAGAGAAAATCCCTGGCTAGAGGAAATTGAAATCCAGGATTCTGCTTACCCGTATCATGACTGGAATGAAAGAGTGACGGCTCGATGTTATGCACCGAATATTGCCGCACGTATTCTTGACAATCAGGACCGGATTGTAAGTATCGTCAACAATTATGCTGATATCAGCTTCGATGTCGGACCTACTTTGTTTGCCTGGTTAGAGAAACAGGTCCCTGATATTTATCATAGCATTATCGACGCAGATAAGCTTAGCCGGGAGAAATTTTCCGGGCATGGCAATGCAATTGCTCACGTATACAATCATCTTGTCATGCCTCTTGCTAACAAAAGAGACAAACAGACGCAGATTGTATGGGGAATCCAGGATTTCGTTCATAGGTTCCAGCGTTTTCCTGAAGGTATGTGGTTAGCTGAAACTGCTGTTGATATCGAAACACTGGAGCTATTGGCGGATTCCGGTATAACTTTCACGATATTAGCTCCAAACCAGGCATGTTCAGTTAGAAAAATAGATGACGGTGACTGGAGCGATGTTTCTGGCAGTATGATAGATACAAGAATTCCTTATTTGTGCAGATTACCATCCGGGAAATGGATACATATATTTTTTTATAATGGCAGGATAGCGCAAGAAGTTGCTTTTGGCGGACTGTTAGATAACGGAGAAACACTAGCGAAAACTCTTCTCAGCACCTTGTCTGAACAACCGGGTTACCCTCAGCTCGCTCATATTGCTACTGACGGAGAGACTTATGGGCATTACCACCGATATGGAGAGATGGCATTAGCTTACTGCTATTATTATATTAAGAATAATAATTTGGCAACGATAACCAATTACGGAGAATTCCTGGAAAAGTGTCCGCCGGTCCGGGAAGTGCGAATTTATGAGAATTCTTCATGGAGTTGCGTGCATGGAGTCAATCGTTGGAAAGAAGATTGTGGATGCGGTTCCGGTTCCAATCCTGACTGGCATCAAAAATGGAGGGCCCCTTTTCGTGGAGCTATGGACTGGCTGCGAGATACCCTTGCAACTATCTATGAAGAGGAACTGGGGAGGTATACTGCTAATCCCTGGAAACTCAGGGACGATTACATTTCTGTTATACTCGATCGTGATCCTGGGTCTATCGAAATCTGGTTGTCAAATATTTCCGTGCATTCACCTTCACAGGAAATAAAAACAAAAATCCTGAGCCTGCTAGAAATGCAGCGTTATGCTTTAGCGATGTATACAAGCTGTGGCTGGTCCATGGATGAGATATCGTCGGCTGAGAGCGTTCAGGTCATGCTTTACGGGGCAAGGGCAATGCAGCTGTCAAGAGAGGTCCTAGGTGTTAACCTCGAAAGCGCGTATGCTAAAATTCTTATGTTAGCCCCCAGTAATGTATTGCTTTATGGCAATGGAGAGAAAATCTATGAGCTTCTGGTTAAACCGGAAATTATTGATCTTATGAGAGTCGGGGTGCACTATGCCCTTTCTTCAATGTTTGAAGATTATCATGAACTTGCCAAAATCTATTGTTATAACGTGAGACGCTATAGGTTTGAAAAGTATCTTTCCGGTCGGCAGAAGTTGGTAATAGGAGAGGTTTTAATAACTTCCAATATTGTCCTGGTAAGTAAAGTAATGTATTTCGCGGTCCTTCACATCGGAGACCAAAGCCTGGTAGGCAGTGTTCTTGAAACCAGGGAAAAAGATGATTTCGATACCATCTGCCATGAAGTTTTTATGGCATTTAACAGTAGTGATATCGTTGGAGTCTTAAACCTTATGGACAAATATTTTGGTAATCATGAATATTCATTGTGGCATGTATTTAAAGAAGAACAACGGGTTATTCTGAACTCGATTGTTCGCCATACGGTTACTGAGGTTGAATATTATTTTAAGCAGATGTATGAAACCTATTTCCCGGTAATAAACGAATTGAGCGAGACACATGTTACCCTTCCTCAAGTGTTTTCCAGTATTATTGAGTTTTCCCTGAATACAGAACTCCGGGATGGATTGATGGCGGAAGTTGTTAATATTGAAGATATTAAAAGTATGATTGCCCGGTTCGGGAAATGGAATGCTCATATTGATACCGCTATGCAGGTTTCAATTGTGAGCAATAAGCTTAATTCCCTTATGAAAAGCTTTGCGCGAGCTCCTGAAGATGTTGCTGCACTGGAAGTGCTCAAGGACAATTTTAAGGTCTTGGAAATAGTTCCCTTTGAAGTTAATCTCTGGCCTGCTCAGCATCTCTATTATACCCTTTCCAACAAGTATTTCGATATCATGAAAGAACGTGCGGCTTATGCAGATAGCTATTCGTCCAGGTGGTTGGAACACTTTATCTCGATTGGCAACATCCTGAAGGAAAGGGGCCTTTAATGCGTGTTCCGATATCTACCTACCGGCTTCAATTTAATCATTTGTTTGACTTCGATTGTGCAGAGAAAATTGTTCCTTATCTCAAAGCCCTTGGGATTTCCGATATCTATGCATCGCCGATTTTGAAAGCGAAGAAAGGGAGTATGCACGGATACGATGTTGTTGATTATCATGAGATTGATAGCAGGTTGGGCGGACTTGAGGGATTCGAACAACTAATAGAAACTATTAAAAAATATGATCTGGGTTGGATTCAGGATATTGTCCCTAATCATATGGCTTTTAACGAAGATAATCCAATACTTATGGATGTGCTGGAGTATGGCAGGGATTCTGCTTACTACGGTTACTTTGATATTATTGACGGCAGCTCTTATGCCGGGTCCAAAGGCAAGGTACTGGCTCCCTTTCTGGGGAAATTTTATGGGGTTTCATTAGAGGACGGTGAAATCAGGTTAGGCTATGATAAAGGCAGATTCAATATAAGCTATTACGACCTGCAATTCCCTCTTAGAATAGAAACATATGCTGCGGTGCTCAGCTATAATCTTACTGTGCTTGAATCCAGACTGGGAAAAGACCATCCTGACTTTATCAAGTATCTTGGGATCGTCTATATTCTGACTTCTGCTTCTTCAGACCTGGAAATTAGTACCAGGCATATGCAGATTGATCTCGCAAAAAAGATGCTCTGGGAATTCTATCAGGGCAACGAGGTTATCAAATCCTTTATTGATGAGACGATCACATTATTTAATGGCGTTAAAGGTGTTCCTTCGAGTTTTGATCTGCTTGATAAGCTGCATGCTGATCAGCTGTTCAGGCTTTCGTACTGGAAAGTCGCTGCTGAAGAGACTAATTACCGGAGGTTTTTTAATATAAATGAACTAATATCGTTGCGGGTGGAAGAGCCGGAAGTTTTTGATGCTGTGCATTCCTTGATTTTCAATCTGATAAAAAGGCAGCTTGTTACCGGCTTAAGGATTGATCATATTGATGGTCTTTTTGACCCGACGCACTATCTGAAGAGGATCAGGGAGTTTGCTCCTGATAGCTATATCGTAGTCGAGAAAATATTGGAATCAGGTGAAAATATTTCTCCCCTATGGGAGATTCAAGGAACAACCGGGTATGATTTTATGAATTTCGTTAATGGAATTTTTTGCTCTACTGAGAATTTAACGAAGTTCAAAAAAATATACTTTAATTTTTCTGAAACGCGGACAAGGTATGAAGATCTCTTGCGTGATAAGAAAAAACTTATTATTGAGCGGTATATGGCTGGTGATATCGACAATCTGTCACATCATTTGAAGAGGATTTCTTACCGGTACCGGTATGGGAATGATATTACCGTTAATGGTTTGAGAAGGACTCTGTCAGAAGTCATGGTCTTATTCCCGGTATATAGGACCTATATCACTCACGACAGTTTTTCAAGCCAGGATTGGCGTTATATCCACGAGACTATTGCCAAGGCTAAACAGCGGGTTCCTGATCTTCTCTACGAACTTAACTTTATTGAACGGTTCCTGCTGCTTATTTTTGACAACTATCTGACAGAAGAGGAAAGGAACCAGTGGATTGATTTCGTTATGAGATTCCAGCAATTTACCAGTCCGTTGATGGCAAAAGGGGTAGAAGATACCGTGCTGTATCTTTATAATATACTTATTTCTTTAAATGAAGTCGGTGGAGGCCCTGATGAGTTCGGAGTGACTCCAAGTGCTTTTCATAAGTTCAATCAACGTCGTCAGGAAAGTACGCCCGTTACCTTTAATGCTACAGCTACACATGATACGAAACGAGGTGAAGATGTGCGGGCGAGGGTGAATGTGCTCTCAGAGCTGCCGCAGGAATGGGATGATAACATTAAATTATGGCATACACTCAACGAAGATAAAAAAACCCGGATTGATGACTCGCTTTATCCTGACAATAATGATGAATATTTTTTATATCAGACGTTGATAGGGACCTTTCCATTCTTAGCGGAGCCAGGGATTCTTCATGCGGCAGAGCTTGAAACGGTTTCCTTGGCAGATGGCGAGACTTCCGAACGGTCCACCCAATTTTCCGACGAAGATTATGAGACATACAAAACGAGGATTAAGGCCTATATGCTCAAGGCAGTGCGAGAAGCGAAGCTTTATACCGAATGGCTTAACCCTAATCCCCGATTTGAAGAGGCCTGCATGGATTTTATTGAAGGCATTTTAATGGTCTCCGATGCAAACCAGTTTATTTTCCATTTTCTGATTTTTCAAAAGAAAATAGCATTTTTCGGTATTTTTAATTCGCTTTCACAATTGCTTATAAAGGTGACTAGTCCCGGAGTGCCTGATTTTTATCAGGGAACGGAGTTGTGGGAACTTAATCTCGTTGATCCGGATAACCGGCGACCGGTGGATTTTGCTTTAAGGCAAGAAATACTATACGAAATTGAGCAGAGAGATAAAACTGACCGTCTTGAATTTATTCAGGAGTTGCTGGGGTCTAAACATGACGGCAGGATTAAGATGTTCCTGATGTATAAGCTGCTGCATGCAAGAGAAGCTAACCGTGAATTATTTCTCGAAGGTAATTATGTTTCCCTTGAAACCGGCGGTTATGGTAAAGACCATATTCTTGCTTTTGCAAGAAATTACGGAGATGCGTGGGCAGTGGCTGTGATTCCGTTGTTTTTAACAGGGCTTGTTGCAGAAGGTCAGTATCCTTTTGGGTATGAGATATGGAAAGATACCAGTGTTTCGATTCCCGGCAACGTGAACTCATGGAGGAATAGCATTACCGGAGAAACTCTTTCTCCAGGACAAAAGCTTTTTATCGGAGATGTTTTCCGCTATTTTCCTTGTGCCTTATTGATTTCTACCTGAATCAGGGGATGTCAGTTTTTTTCGGAATACCGTGAGAATGAACTCCGCGCAGGTGGTAAGTTCGGAAACATGGCTTTTTACTTCATTTATTTTTAAGATGTCAGTGTTCCAATAGTAGGGAGTCATGGTCATGAGATCGCTTATATCTTCCGCGTTGTCGATGACCATCTCGTAGCTTAGCTTTACTCTGTTTATCACTTCTAAGTTTTCCGTGGTCAATTTGTTTTCTTCATTCAAATATGGGGATTCATATAATATTTTCTTAAGACCATAGAGATGATGGGCCCCTGGAGAAACAATAATCACTATGCCATTGTCCTTTAGCACTCTCTTGAACTCTACTTCTTTATACGGCGCAAAAATGCTATAGAGGCAGTTAACGCTTTTATTCATTATCGGCAATTCGAATACGCCTGCAACTGCAACTTCTATTCCTTGGTTTCTTTTGGCTGCTTGTTTTATGGCTTCTTTTGATATGTCTATTCCACAAAAGGTAATATTATTGTTGAGTTCAACGCTTCTATACAATTCATCGAGGTAATAGCCCTCGCCGCAACCAGCATCGAGTATAGTGTAATCAGCCGCTGTCCTGCTTTTTATATGCTCAATTATCAAGTTATTGATTGCCTGCGATAATTTTTTATAGTATCCTTTACTCAAAAAACGATGTCTCGAACTTATCATTTCTTTGCAATCGCCGGGAGCTTTGGTTTTTTTCTGGTTTGCCAGGAGTAAGTTGACATATCCTTCCTTGGCGATGTCATAGGTGTGGTTCTTTATACAGATATAGGCACTGTCTTTTTTTTGTAGTATGTTCCCGCATACGGGACATTTATATATCGCCAGATCCCTCATCTTACTTCTCCTCAGCCATTATTATGCGATAGCTGCTTCTTCATAGTATCTCATTTTTTAGCCTATTTCGATATGTTAATAATTTAAATCCAGGCCGTTATTTGTTAATTGGCAATAAAATATAATATTTGGGTATGACAAATTGGCGAAGTGATGTATAATGGTGTTAATATCAACACGAAAAGAGGAAAAGATTTATGGCAACTGGAACGGTAAAGTGGTTCAATGAAACGAAAGGGTTTGGGTTTATTACTCCAGATAATGGCGGTGCAGATTTATTTGTCCATCATTCAGGAATAAATGCAAATGGGTTTAAAACCTTAAGCGAAAACGCCAAAGTATCATTTGAAATCGGACAAGGCAACAAAGGTCCTTGTGCGACAAATGTAACTGTAGCATAAAAACAATTCATTAATCATCTAACAACAAAGAAAGACCATAAATTCGTTTATGGTCTTTTTGTTGATTAAGCATAATTATTAAAACGGTGCCAGTTGCCGGAATGATCGCTTGATTCTCCCTTAACTATCAGCAAATACTCGTATCATTTCTCCGCCGATAGCATCGGTATTTGGCATGCTTGGTAAGGTATCTTTTGCGAACCACTGGGCATCTGCGATTTCTTTGTTATCAATGGTTATTTCGGTGTTTCCGGTATATTCTGCAAAAAACCCTACCATTAAGGTACTTGAGAATGGCCAGGGCTGGCTTTTGTAGTACCTGATGTTTTTTACGTCAACGCCAACTTCTTCTTTTACTTCTCGTACTACCGCTTCTTCTAAGGTTTCTCCGATTTCAACGAAACCGGCGATGAGGCTATAAAATTGGAATCTGGGATTTGTTCCCCGAGCTAACAGAATTTCGTTATCTTTTATTATTGCCACAATTATTACCGGGGAAATTTTGGGGTAAACTGTGTTGAGGCATCGATTACATTCCAGTGCCCGTTCATCGGCTTTTTTTGCTAACAGATTTCCGCATTTTCCGCAGTAGGTGTTTTCCATATGCCAGGTATAAAGTTGATAGCCAATTGCTACTAGCCACCTTAAGGGTTTATCAAAATTATTTCTTACATAGAATATGTCGAAAAAGGAGTATTCTTCTTCGGGGAAAACCTGTCCGTTCCCACTAAATTGGAAATAGTTTTTGCCATTGAGTGTGCCAATAAACTTGGAATCGATATTTTTTGCTATGCTTGAAATATCCTTGAGGGTAGGGATAATAAAGGTGTCCTTATCTTTTTTAAGCAGGACTTTGTGGTTGCTATAGAGGAGGGTAAAGTCATCAGGTTGCGGTAATATATTTGTTTTGTGAGTTAAATCAAGCTGGTCTGGCAGTATCTCGTTAATCATGTTCTTTTCTCCATGGTTTCTTAATCTTTTTATATTGTAATTTTATCTCTACTTCTTAATATGGACAATATTCCAGTCTATAGGGCTAGTCAGTGCAGTAGGTCGATATTTTAGGTAAATTGAATAATGTCTTCTAGTAACTCTTGGTGAATGCTGACCAGATCAGCAAAATTGCCATGATCAGCGGATTGTAAGGAATGAATGTATCTTTTCCGAAAAACATTGTTGATATAAAGTTCCTGTTCTGGCCAGTAAACAATTCTATTTAGTTTCTGTTTAAGATAAATATTCGTAACCAGCCTTGCCCAACGACCGTTCCCATTTTCAAAAGGATGAATATATACCAGTTTGTGATGAATTCTTGAGGAAACCTCTATTGTATCCATATTGGACGATTCCCAGAATTCAAAGTCTTGTATAAGTTTAACGATTTCAATATCAATCTGGAATTTGTCGATACCAACTGATTTATTACTGATTCTTTTTTTGCCAGCCCAATCCCAGACTTGGGAAAACATAGTTTTATGAATCTTGAATAAATAAATCCTGTCCATGAATGATTTATTTGAGGGAGGTTTTAGTAGATACTTTGAAGTTGAAGAGGTAATGTTTAAGAATTCAGCCTCGTAAAGTTCTTTTATTGTATTTATATGTTTTAATTTAAGCCCTGAATAGTCGTCAATAGGAGTAGCGCCATAAGGTGAATTTCCTTTTAGTATTACCATAGACTACTCCGTCTATTATTGATTAAATCATTTTTTAAGTCTTCTTTACTGTGTTTGATTATTTTTTTATTTGGTTTTTGTAGCTCCATCGCGGCATTAGCTACAGATTGGTTAACTAGCTTTTCTGCTGTGTCATCGGCTAATTTATCAACTACTGCATCTATTTCTATTTTTGGTATAAATGAGATAATTAACTCACAATTAAGAGCATCCGCTACTTTGGTTAATGTTTCAATTGTTGGATTAGTCTCATTGCTTTCTAGTCGAGATACTATTATTTGCGTTGATTTTATTCGTTTAGCAAGTTGTTTCTGTGTCATGCCAAACGCTTCACGAATAGATTTAATCTGACTGCTGCAAGAGCCAAGGCCTTTAATCCAACCTGGGATATGCTTTACTGATTTGAATCTTTCGCTTATTTGTAGTAGTTTTAGTTTTTCCATTCTTATATTGTATACCTTTTAGGATATATTTCAATTAATATTTTATATCTTATAAGGTATATTATAGTTGAGCAATTGACTTTTATCATGCAAAAATAATTTTCCAAATGATAAACGTCAACTATAATTCCTGCCCGGTATTTCTAATTGTCGCTCATCATTAGAAAACGGTAGTGGCCAATCTTTCCTGACGGACGAAGCCTGAAATCATAAATTTTTGCGCCTCTTTTAACGCACTTATGGCTTTGCTGATTATAAGAATTGGTGTATAATTGATGTATGAAATACACATTTAGTACTCATTTTTTAGAAAGACTAGAAGAGCGTAATATCAGCATAGAGGATGTTGCGGCTCTTGTGTATGGAGAAGTGGACACGATTATTGTACCAAGTAAGACTGATGAAGAAATAGATCTGAGACTCGGGTTTGTACGAGGAAAAGGACTTGCGGTCATAGTGAATCGAGTAACTGGTGTATTGGTTACGGTAAGAAGGATGAGAACAAATGAAGAGAGATTATTCTAGAGGGGTGGGATAACATGCTAGAACATGATAAAAAACTAGATCACAATGAACAGCTTAGCAAACAAGCTGATTACTATGAAACCGTCGACAGTGAAGAAGTTTTTGATTTCGGCAAAGCAATTAAGAAAAAAGGCGAAGTAAAAAGAGTTAATATGGTGATCCCCTTTGATATGTACCTGGAAGCGATGAAGATAGGGGAGGTCAGTGGTACGGGCTATCAGAATACGCTTAAGATGGCGATGGCCATAGGCTTAAAACAGCTCCATGAATCAGTGACGGAAGAGAAAGAAAAGTAGAGGCTACTGTTTGCTCATATAGGAGTCAAGTAAAGCGCAAAAATACCTGAGGGACTCCTGTACCTGAATAGAACCACGAATAATTCCAGCTATCAATGTCCATCTAATGTTAAAGCACGGAAGATCGTGAGAAGCCGGTGAGCGTCGCGAATGGGTGGAGGCGGAGTCGCTTCTCATGTCTTCAGTGCGGCGTTGAACAGAGGCGCGCAAGAAAGCTGTTTAGTTGCTATGGGAATTCAATCGGTTTTGTGGCAGTGAATTGAAGACTGTAACGATAAGAATAGCGAGAAGATCAAGAAAAACAGGAGAATTTAAAGAGTAGTCAAGCGTGTGGATCAAGCAATGCTGTCTCAAATGTAGATTCCGCTGAAAGCGACCGATGATTCCGGTGATTCCGACCGGTCCTGTATATTAAATACAACTAATGGATCAGTTTAGTCAATGATGTGGTCGGATTCGAGCGGATTTTACAATGTAACCGAGGCCACTGATGTCTGTGGAGCAATATGCTATGCTTTTTCTAGCATATCATGGAGCCGAAACAGCTGTGAGTCGAGGCAAGACGCCCGAAGGGTTTAGCCGTTAGTCCGTCGCAGCGTAAGTACGCCAATTAAAGGACTAAATAAATAATTATTACCTGCGCAGGCAAACTTGTTGATTGTGGTCTGCTTGTTAACTGCAGCCGCAGGACGCGGCGGATAGTAACAAAAAATATACTAAAAATTGATCACAACTTGCTTTATATTGATGCCAAATAATATGTAAATAATTGTACCTATCCAGTAGACCAATTGAGTGCTTTTTGTGATCCAGTTATCATCCTTTATTCCTAAATAGAATAGTAGGTGTTTAGGTAAGTTTAAAATAAATTCAATCCAAAATATTGGGTTTATTGTTTCAATTGCTCTGGACCAATAGACTCCAAGTGCTTCATTGAAATTTCTGACTATATGATTCGCAAAGTCTTGTCGATTATTTGGAAAATTGGCGTAAACTGATACTTTTCCTGAACTAATCATACCCCAGCCGGTTCTACGTGAGTTATAACTCCGTCAGGAATATTAGCTTCTTTCAATAACTTTATTACTGAGGCTTTTTTTCTTTGCAGATCATGAGAGAAACGATATGCCGACACATTAGGCGTAAAAGTCAGAGATACAATGCGCAATATAGCCAAATTGCTTACTATGTATGGGTAGAGAAGTATGGATTAGTCGGTGGTCTACTCTACACGCACCTCAAGCGCAAACCTTGTTACGAAAATCAAAAAATTATATGTTTTATATAAATCGATGGTCGTGTATAATCTTAGGTATGAATTATATATATAGAGTTAAAGTTAATGAAGATGGGACTATGGATATTCCTGATGAACTTAAGCAAATGAAGGGCACTTCGTTTGATATGGTTTTGCATCCTGTGAATATCAATAAACAGGTTATGGATCTTGAATCTATAGCTAATAGTATTCCAACTCCTACTTTTGATGAAGCTGAAATTGATAACATTATTAACGAAGTCAGAAAATCAAAAGGCTAATAAATGCGTATTGTCTTGGACAACAACGTAATTGTTTCTGCTTTTATTTTCAAAGGCCAGTCGTTAAATTTCCTAAAAAAAAATGTTTCTAATAACGACATTACTATAATAACATGCCGTGAAATCATTGATGAACTTGTTCGTATCTTAAGCTATCCTAAATTCAATTTGTCACCCCAAAATATTAAAGATATTCTGCATTGGTACATTAATAATACTCTTCTTGTCTATATTGATGAGTATATCGAAGTTGTTGCTGCTGATCCCTCGGATAATATTTTTATATCCTGTGCAGTTGAAGGCAACGCAAGTTATATTATTTCCGGCGACAAGCACTTGCTCAATCTCCAGAAGTTCCGCAATGTCATTATCACTAGTCAGAACAAGTTCTTCCCGTGATCTCAGCTTTGCTGCTAGCCACGGACACAATAATTCCACACGCAATATTTTCACACGGTGTAATTATTGTTAATAATAATCAGATGAAAATCTCATTCTTACGTTAGATTCGTCGAACCCAAACATAGGGTATGAAAAGGAAGCGTATGGAGCCTAATGGATGAAAGGGCCATGAGACCAATTAGTCATTCGGGTTGGAAGTGACTTTGGGGTGCAAGGAGGTAACGAGATGCATTAAGTACCTTTTATCAGAGTAGAAAACCTATCAAGAAAATACCGGGGGAAATTTCTTTGTAAACTTAAAAGTATGAAGAAGTCAGGAAAGATAAAAATACCCGGGGAGTTAAAGTTTCAGAGCATGCTGGATGATTTATATTCCAAGGAATGGGTCGTATATAGTAAGGCGACATTTAAGAGCGCGGAGTATGTGATTGATTATCTTGGGAGATATACGCATCGAATAGCCATTAGTAATCATCGGTTGATATCGATTCGAGACGGTGTAGTTAGCTTCAGGTACAAGGATTATAGGGATGGCAATAAGCAGCAGATCATGTCGCTGGAAGTGATGGCGTGAGTTATTGGTGCGGCTTAGTGGATTTGAAGTCAGTCGTTGCCGGAAATGTGGGGGCGAATTATTTACCGTGCGTCAAATAGCAGAAAGATTAAGACCAGGAGGGCCATCGCTGATGTATGTTTGGTGGAAAGATATGATTACGGAAAAAACTGACGAAAAAGTCGGAATAGGGATCGTGCTAACAAAAAAGCGTTGTTTGAAGGTTTTTCGGAGTAAACAAAGCTAAAAACTTCAAATAAATAGTAAGGCAATTAAGCTTGGAAGAAATTCTGAGGTAAATATGAGAACATTGTTAAAAAGCAGAGTGATTTTTGAATTTTAAAAGTTAGTAAATTAAGTTTTTATTAAATATCCGTATGATTGAAATCCCATAGCAAAAAATCAGCTGCAATTACTTAGTTCAACAGAGCGTATACGATAATCGGTCGGGATATCTTCCTGTGTCTATTAAGTAAAATCGTCGACCTTTTTATCGTATGACGCTTATAGTGTTATGTGACAGAACCCGATGATGTCGGCGGAGCAATATGCTATGCTTCTTTTTAGCATATTGACGGAAACGAAACAGCATCGAGATGAGGCAAGGCGCACGAAGTGTATTGTCGTAAGACCGCCACAGAGTTGTTGACGGTGAGGATAGGGAGTAACTGCAATAGAAGTCTTTTTCGCCGACATTAGAGATAATGCAGGACGCATTATCGCTCTCGCTCTAATAGGAAATATACAGTTTTTCTATAAAGTATTGTATACTTAGCAAAAGATGGAATCAATATTAAGGAATTTTAGTTAGTATCCATGATAATATTGTGATATTCTGTTCTTATTTATTAAATTATGGGTTGCTTTATATTAATATGTTAGGTGGGAAAAAATGAAGAAGCAGATAGGCATAGTGATAGTGGCCGTTTCACAAAAAAAGCTGAGGAATAAAATACGGAATTACTGTGCTGGACGGCTTAAGAAAATTACAGGTAACGAGATAGCACTGAAGAATTCAAGAAGCTGGCCGACATGAAAATAATGAGCTGACTTCTCTAAAAGATTATGACTATTAATAAAGCATGGTTAGTATAGCAGTAAAATGTTAGAGGGCTAAGCGGCAGGTGAGCTTAGTCGTTATGTGGAGAACCCCAGACCACCTTCATATTTTTCGAAAAGATTAAGATATGATTCACTAAGGCGGAACATACTGCTGAGTTTATTACAAATAAAATATAGTGAAATTTTCAATCTTCAGGTAAAATATGATTATTATGATAGATTTAGAACAGTATAAACCAAATATTAATAAAACGTGTAATGCCTTGCCTATAAAAAGGTTATCTTTGTTTGGTTCTATTCTCAATGATAACTTTTCAGATCAAAGTGATATTGACGTTTTGGTATCAATTGATGATAGAGAAGACTTAGATAGATTTGAGATATATTTTCAACTCAAAGAAAATCTTGAAAATATTTTTGAACGTACGGTAGATCTTGTTATAGAAAAAAAGTTTAATAACCCCTTATTCCAGAAATCTGTAAGTGCTACTAAGGTAACCATATATGAACGATAGAATAAGGAAGAGTTTTCTTGATATCATTTCAGCTTCTGAAGAAATTAATGACTTTGTTAAAGATAAAACCTTTAGTGAATTTGAACAAAGTAGGTTATTACAAAAGGCGCTGGAACGAGAGTTTGAGATCGTGGGTGAAGCTTTATATAGAATAAAGAGAATTGATGAGGAAATTCTAGCGTCTGTAAGCGAGTATCAGCGAATCATTGGTTTTAGAAATATATTGGCTCATGGATATGACATAATAGATGAACGATTAGTTTGGGACGCAGTGACAAAACACTTGCCTGTTTTAATAAAAGAAATTAATCATATATTAACCACATAACAAAACGGTGCACCTTATGATTTTGTTTACGCCTTCTCAAGAAGATTTTGACGAATCCCAAAACTATTGGGCATCATGGAAAAATAATATAATAAAAGCGGCAGGTGAGCTTGGTCAATTAGGTGCATAAAAATGATCAAAGGCCGTCAGGCTATCATTAGAACTGTTTGTAATCTCTTAGACAATACGCAGCTTGAAGAGGCTGGAAGGCTCATTGATGCTGATTACCCATTTATACCTATTACCAAGACTAGTCGGCAATATACACCACGACAAATGACAGATATATTTGTGCGTGACGGTTTCATTGATCGCTATCGTGGCACAAAACTGGTTTATCCTCCAGCACTTCGATTAATCTCACATTACTTACCAAAAACCTTTCCGTATCATAAGAATGGTAAAATGGATATGGGGCATATTGCTTTTTGGGAACTATTTCCTACTATAGACCACGTTATCCCAATATCGCGAGGCGGAGAAGATACAAGAAACAATTGGGTATGCTGCTCTATGATTACTAATAGCATGAAATCCAATTGGCTTTTGGAAGAACTTGGCTGGGAATTGAATGATCCAGGCAAATTATCAGATTGGGATGGTATGTTTTCATGGTTTAAGGCACACGTAACTAAGAATCCAAGTTTATTAACAATGAGTTACATCAAAACTTGGTACAATGCAGCTAAGGTTAATAACACCTAACAAAACGCTGCACCAGACCGCTTTGTGTTGAGCTATCTAGATAGTGAATGCCTTTAATAAGGCAAGGGTTTGTTTAGAAGCAAAATATTGGAGACAAGCGGCAGGTGAGCTTAGTCGTTATACGGAAAAAATGAAGATGGGTATCGTGATAGTGTTCGATTCACTAGAAGGTTAAAGAAATAAAATATAGATCTTGTTCCGTTCCTATCCTGAAACAAACTCTCTTTATTATAGAAACCGGGATAAAGATAGAAAAGTGTCAACTATGGCACTGACGAGAAAGTAGCTGCAATGAGGAAAAGAAAACATAAGAAAACTTCGTATAATAATAACTTATGTAACATTATGCCACCTCTGTTTTTGATCGGACCAACTCCTAGCCTCAAGACCGCATCATTCGCGCACAAAAGAAGAGTCGGCTGACGTCCTGTCATCTGACAAAAGATTGCTATTGATAGTATTTTGTAGAATAATAGTGTTATATTCAGATAAAGACAATAAAATAATTGAACACTATTCAAAATAATAAACCATGGTCTTTTAAAGGAGCTATATAAAATGGATTTTTTTGAAAAATTATTTCCATACAAATCAATTATTCATATTGATGGGAATACCTTAACTGTTTATTGGGTAATTGCTACAATAATCATCTGTGTCGTTGGTTTGTACCCTATTCTAAAAACTATTAGATTAATTCGAAAAGATTTAAAAGATTCTATTAACAATTTGCCAGATAACACCATCGACAAAAGCCCGATGCTCAATAAAATTTGGATGGACTATAAAGATACTTTTATTAAATTGTCTGAAAATCAGAAAACTGATGAATACGCTTATGATTATTTTAATGAAAAAAATCTTTTAGAGAGTCAAACAAATCTTAAATTAATATCATCAATCCCGAGCTTACTTGTAGGATTTGGGGTTTTAGGAACGTTTGTCGGTTTAACTTATGGTATTTCGAATTTCAGTACAACTTCAACTGAACAAATAAAAAATAGTATAGAATTATTATTATCTGGCATGGGAACAGCGTTCGTATCCTCTATTTGGGGAATGGGACTATCACTTTTATTTACATATGTTGAAAAATACCAAATTGGATTATTACATAATTTACTATATGAATTCTGCTATAAACTCGATAAACAGTATAAAATTTCAAAGGAAGACGAAAGAATTATTGAACTAGGAAAACAAGAAAAACTGCTTTCAGATTATTTTGTATTTACAGATGAAAACAATAACAAGGTAATACCTGCCAATTTCTTTAGAGATATTTACGATGAATCTATCAAACAGTCAAAAGCGATGCAATCCTTTTCAACTGATCTTGCGATAAAAATAGAGTCTGGATTTGAAGCTATTGTAATATCCTAAAATAAAGCAACTAAAACGTCCTGCATTTTCTCAAGATAACCCAACCTGAAAAGATACTTTCCATAATTAAAACAACCTAATGGATAATTA
>QKMY01000039.1 GCA_003242895.1 Candidatus Margulisiibacteriota bacterium | reverse complement strand
AGCATTGTTGCTCTTCGAGCTCGTTATTTATCTAATGAATGGGATTATGTCGTCGATAATTACTTAAAAGTCGCTTAACCCACCGAAAGTATCTGCACCCTTCTAACTTCGAACCCAAGATCCAATATAGGATACTCGAAAGCCAAGACATACATGACTATGAGGATAGCATAATCCCCATACGGTTAGCTATCGCAAATCGTTATTATAAATTCTGACTCCGTCTATATCCAAAGCCGGTGTAAATGATTCCGCCTAACCCTACAATACCCGTAAAAGCCATAATAGGAATGCCGATTATTTCTAAATATTTAAAATTAAAGAAGATACATAAGAATATAAAAGCTATCAAAAACATTACTATATCAACGACAGAATAGATATTCAGACGATTCAAAAAGAACTCTAGTATTCTTTTAATTGTAAGTATTGCCCCTAAGAATGTGAAAAAAAGCACAAAACAAACCAAAAAAGGTATAATCAAAATGCCTGCTAGGGTAAAAAACAGGAATAATGATAGCAAGCCCGTAACGATGAGCATAAATAATCCGATTAAAAACAAGAAAATTGGTTTTCTGAAAATTGTTTTCTCTATATTTTTGATATTTTTGGGAACTATCAGAACAAGGAGTATCCCGACAAAAAAAAGTAACGACCAAAAAATTACTTTGCCGACGATTAATAGTAAATTGATTATCTTAAAAGTCTCCCGAGTGAACTCCTTATGCAATTTAGAAAAGAAAGGATTAAGCGCAGCAAAAAGCTGCCCGGCAGTATATATTCCGGCTCCCCCAGTACGCACTGGACCTGAAACCTTCGCTCCTGGCTCAATAACTGCATCTCCTCCAATACACATAATAGCGCCGAGGACACGCGCATTAGCAGAGACATTCACGCTTCCACCTAAAACGATGATATCTTTAGCAACTTCATTGTTAACGGCAATCGAATCACCAAAAGCAATCACATTCCCCTTAATTATGCCATCAATTCTTACTGGTGAGCCGATAGCTATAAGAGATCCGGCTAAAACATCATTCTCGCTAACAGCGATACCACTACCTATCTGTATTAAGGCTGAGGGCTTACACTGGTCAACGATCGCATTTGCTGACGTCTGGAACAAACCAAAAGAAATTAACAAGATTAATATGTTTGCAATTTTCATTGACAAGATATCCCCCTCTTAGAATAAAAACATCGCAGTTAACAAATATATGGCTTATTATAACATATGAAATCGAGTAGACGGTAGCTGATTAGTTAACTTCTGCCCCTTACCATTACAGTTCCGTTTACGTTGGTTCAACAAGAATAAATGTACTGTCAAATACTTTTCAGCTCTAAACAGAAAACCAACTTCCTAAAGGTCAGTAACTATAACCGCTGCTGGCTGGCAGTTCAACTATACATCGCTGCACCGCTTGTTGTTTCTAAATTCATGCCCACAACTTATCTGCCAGATCCCCCATCTTTCACTCCATCTATCTGCTGCATATACACCACCTGTTTCGATTAGTTTAGGGCTCTGTTTTGTTATGCAAACTTACCCAACAGGCATATGCCTTTTGTGCAGTTCGTGTTCCTCAGACCAGAGCTTTGCCGCCGACTTCCTTCAGATTCCACCTCACGATGGACACCCTTGTCTTAAGCTAACGGTTGGCACTATCAACCCCCGTATCGGTCTCACTCCGACTAGAAAGCGCCCATGGGCGCACTAAAAAAAAAGAAAGGCATTAAACTGCCTTTCTTTTTAGATATTGTTTGGATGTCAAACCATTATTTTTAATAAGAAGGGATTGATCTTAATTATAACTTGCATTAACCATTACCGAGACAGTACCAAAATCCATCATATACTCAATTTTTTTCACATTTACTTCTCGCTGTAGAATTTTATCTTTCACCTTATCAATTAACATTTTTAATTCTTGTTCTTCCATGTTCTTCTACCTCCGTTTCTTGATCCATACACATATAATTCCCCATTTTAATTATTGTTAAACATTTTTTTTAAATCTCATGAAGAAGAACCGTATATATTGCTATAGAGACCGTCCTGCTAGGCTTTCTGCAATTAGATTATCAACCCTAGTCGAACAAAAACTAAATACACATTTACAATAAAGGTGATTTTTATCATAAATTATTTGCTCTACAAACGTTTAATATTATACCAAAGATTCTTAGCAAAAGGCTCGTTAATTTTGTTTTTCACAATAAACCATGAAAAATGCAGATTCAGGCGCAAGGCGCCAGGTGATTCAGAAACAAGGTATCCAGTCGATTCAGATGTGGTGTCCATGGGATTCAGATTCATGCTGTCCAGGTAAT
>QKMY01000038.1 GCA_003242895.1 Candidatus Margulisiibacteriota bacterium | reverse complement strand
ATTACCTGGACAGCATGAATCTGAATCCCATGGACACCACATCTGAATCGACTGGATACCTTGTTTCTGAATCACCTGGCGCCTTGCGCCTGAATCTGCAGTTTGGAAATCGTATAGCTTTGACCTAGAATTCACAACCAACTTAGAATGATTTTATAGCAGATGGAAGTAATAAAAACCTGGTTTAGACAACTTAAATAAAAAGGTCGCTGTTCACTTTAGGAAAAATACAACGAAATAAAAATTAATAGACCAAAAACGGAATTAAACTTTAAGGAAAAGAAAAGAATAAAGCGACCTTTTCTCTTGAGGAACAATTAAAGTAAAAAGGCTATTTTGAGTTTCATTTAATTTTTTAGTTCTAATATTTCATTTATTACATCTGGGTTACTTCGCTCAATTTCTATTCCACGTGTATTATGACTTGTTGATATATAAAGTTTTTTTAAATTAATATCTATAAATTGATCTATATTCTCTGATTCCAGATAAAAAAATCTTTACTATTTGATCACTTCTTTCTCCCAGCTTCACTAAAAAGTTGCTCCGGTCCACTTGTTATTTACTCAATCCTAAGTTGTTGCTTTTTATTTAATATTTAAATTTTGCTCTAGCAATTCGTATATTTTATTTAAAATTTTACTTATTTTATCTAACGTTAATAGAATTCCTGCTAAAGATATTGTAATTAAAAAATACCAAAACATAATTCCTTACTTTCTCCTGGTTTCATTGAAAAGGCTCACCAAGACTATTTTAGTTTACTCAATCTCCTGCGGTTGTTTTTCATTTAATAATCGCTATCATACAGAAACAGCCTCTACTTTAATTTTGCTTGCTGCTGATTCTTGTTTTTTATAGAATCGTTTCATTCTTGCCTGGGCTTTAATTGCTTCATCGCCTTCGATAACGTCTCTTTTTAGCACCTCAGAGGACAACATCTTTTGGATTTGGTCATTATCTACTTTAATTCCGGCGTTTAGCTTTTTAAGTTCCTTTTTAATCGTGTTAACCACATTTTCGTTCAAAATTATTGCGCCTACGATAAAACGGTTAAAACTCTGAACTTTTTCATGGAAATCTTCTCTGGCGTCTTTACTAAGACCCTCTTTGCTGATAATAAAAAGTTTTTCTTGATCGACTTCTTTTTTATGGTTAATTTCTAAAAAATTGAATGAACAGACAAGATCATAGTTGATAGGTTTTTCGAATCGAATTTTGTATATTTCCCATGAAATCCCGTTAGTTAATATTACCCAGGGAATTCCGTGGTTCGCACCATAATCGATAGCTTGTCTTAGATGATTTTCTTTAAGCTCTATGCCAATTGCTTTGGCTTCGATCAGATACTGAATGTTATTATCAACCTTAATCGCTAAGTCACAGTAGGTGCTTCTAATGGCAAGTTCTCTGGTTATTTCAAGATATTTATCGTATCCAAGGACATCTGCAAGGATGTCAGTTATTATTGATACCGTGTCAGACTCATTAACGTCCCTATCCTTAGCCAGCCTTAATATGCCTTGGAATTTAGAAACATTCTTAGAAAACCGATCAATTGTCTTTTTTGATAAAACCGCCATCTGACATACCTCCATATAATAATATTAATAATTAGCATTATACTATATTTATGCACAAATAACACATTCTTTTGCTCGCTCGGAGCTTGCTTGGCAAGAAATTAGTGGGTGGATCAGCTTTGCGCTTCGCCTCATCCGGTGCAAGCTGTTGATTGACTTCTATCTGGTATCATGTGCACCGCCTTCTCCATCTGAGGACGGAGAAGGCTTAGAGGTACAGTGATTGCACATGCTATAATTAAAATATGCCGAAGATAACCAACAGAGTAAGAGATATGAGAAAACACGCTACGAAAGCAGAGGATATACTCTGGCAGGCAATCCGTGGGAGCAAACTGGGCGAAAAATTCATTCGACAGAAACCTTTTACATTTGAATATAATGAAGTGCAGAGAACCTTTATTGCAGACTTCTATTGTAGCAAGGCTAAACTTATCATCGAAGTAGATGGACATATCCATGATGACCAGAAAGAATACGACGAACTGAGAACGGAAATAATAAAATTGTTAGGAATGAAAGTAATCAGATTCACGAATGAACAGGTAATCAACGATATCGAAAAGGTAAAACAGGTTATAAAAGAATACCTAGGTACCACCTAAGCCTTCTCCGTTATCTAATCAGGTTCCATTGTCTCCCTTCTCCGCGCGTGGAGAGGGCTGGGGTGAGGCGGATGGAGAAGGCAGCGGAGCAATAAATCTATTGAGAAGCAGACTCTCATTTCCGCTGGATGAGGCTAACGAATAAACCGTTTGTTACTACACTATATTTTTATCCCCCAGCCAATAAAATGCCTTCTACCTCCCCATCTAATCATAGCCCGGATGGGCTATACGCTTAAGCAAGCTGTCTGAGTCATTGCTATAAGGCTGTGCCACTAGTATTCGTATAAAAACCAAAATTTGTTTTGACACAGCCTTCTAGCAGGACGAGTTCTTGCGCTCAGAGGGTGCAGGGATACCTCCCTGCTGCACGAATCCCAAAGGTGCTTGCATTAGCATCTTTGGGCCTAGGTTCAGGAGCGGCAGCGTCCTAACATCTATAATTCAATAAGTAATAAGCCTCGTCAAATTTCACAAAAATCCACCACAAAAAAAAACTACCAACTAAGCCTTCTCCGTCCTCAGATGGAGAAGGCAGCGGAGCAATAAATCTATTGAGAAACAGACTCTCATTTCCGCTGGATGAGGCAAAGGGATACCCTATTAATTCCCTCCCAAAATTGGTATAATACCTAAGCTTTTATCACAAGAGAGAACAATGCTACTAACCAGCCCGCTAATAAAAAAATATATCTACCTCTACCGGTACAAACTCGCCCTCGGCAGCCTCTTTGTTATCGCTACTAACCTATTCATTCTCCTCATCCCACGCACCTTCAAATACGCCGTCGATGCCATAAGAGACTACCAGATGCCCGCACTCCTCCATTCCGTAGAATTAATTCTAGTCTATGCACTTCTCGCGGGGATATCGCGCTTCTTCATGCGGAACATCCTCTTCTCGGCAGGAAGATATATCGAACAGGACATTCGTAACGATTTTTTTGAACAGCTGCTACGGCTCCCGCAATCATATTATCAGCAGATGAAAGCCGGTGACCTGCTCAGTCGTGCCCTTCATGATATGGACCATCTGCGCTACCTCTTCGGACACGTAACCATGCATGTAACAAACATTATTTCGCTCTACCTCTTTGCGGTAGTTTCGCTTGCGACTATCTATCTACCGCTAACTATACTAGCGATCATTCCCTTTCCGCTGCTGTTCCTGGCAACAAGATATTACTCAAAAATCTTCTTTTCCCAGTACAAGGAAGTAATGGAGAAAATGGCAACCATCACAGTATCCTTACAAGAAATCTTCTCGTCCATTTCAGCAATCAAAGCCTATACCCGTGAAGAGCATGTCCGGGAACGTTTTGTTACCGCAAACGACGGTTACGTTCAGTCTAACCTTAAACTAGTTAAGACCAGCAGTATGTACCACCCATTTATCAGTTTATTCACATCATTATCAGCAATTATAATCTTGTGGCTTGGCGGAATCCTGGTTATTAAGGGGACAATGTCGCTCGGCTCTTTTGTGGCATTTAACGGAACACTCGTTTTTCTTATACAACCAACGATTTTTATCGGTTGGGTGGTTAACCTCTACCAGCGCAGCAGAGCATCGGTAGCAAGAATTGAAGAAGTCTTATATCATCCGGAGATCATCGAGAATGCACCGGAAACAGATTATTCAATCACCGAATTGCCCGGCGACATTACTATCAGGAACCTATCGTACACGTATTCAGGCTCTAGTGCAGAAGTCCTTACAGACATTAACATTGAGATCAAATCTGGACAGATGGTAGCCCTGATCGGCGAAGTCGGATCCGGCAAAAGCTCACTGTTGCAGGTAATGCAGCGGATCTACAACCCTCCCAGAAGTACCGTGTTTTTTGATACCAATGAACTCTATACCATCCCGTTATCGACATTATATAGCGAGACATCCTATGTTTCTCAGGAACCGATTATCTTTTCCGGGACAATAAGAGAAAACATCGCCTACTATAATCCGGAACTTCCGTTTTCGGACATTCAGGCAGCAGCAGTCTTCGCGTATCTGGAAAAAGACATCCTCAGTTTTGATCAAGGATATGACACGATCGTCGGCGAACATGGAATTACACTCTCCGGTGGACAGAAACAACGCCTGGCAATAGCCAGGGCAATAATCAAAAAACCCAAGGTACTCTTCATCGACAACGCGTTATCATCAGTTGATACCGAGACAGAAGAGCATATACTAAGAAACCTCCTGACCTTAAAAAGCACCATGACCACGCTCATTGTCGCGCACCGGGTTTCAACGCTCAAGCACTGCGATAATATTATTCTCATGGACCAGGGCAAGATCGTTGCCCAAGGAACCCATGAAGCCCTGTTAGAAAAAAATAATCTCTACAAAGTAATTTATGAAAAACAAAAATTATAGTAACTATCCATTATTAAAGCTTCTCCCCTACCTTCGCAGCTACAAAAGGGAGCTGATCTATGTCTTCGCCTTTATTGCCTTTCTGCTTACAGTGCAGCTAGTCCGTCCATTACTTATCAAATTAGCAATAGATAAGTACATCATGACAAAAAACATCACAGGACTTACCTGGGTTGTCAGCCTGTTCATCGTATTCCTGTGCCTGGAATTCCTGTTCTCCTATGCCCAGACATATTACACTGAGCTCGTCAGTCAAAAAATAATGGCAAAATTACGGCTCAACGTCTTCCAGAAAATCGAGCATCAGAGCATGTCGTTCTTCGACAAGAACAAAGTCGGAGGGCTTATCAGCCGAATAACCACTGATATCGATAACCTTGAAGAAATGTTCACAACCGGACTAATCGATACGGTTATTAAACTGGGAATGATCCTTATCATCATAGTTATTATTTTCTATCTCAATGTCAAACTGGCACTATTCACCATAGCATGTATGCCGGTAACTCTCAGCGTCTTCTATCTATTCTCGGGATACGTGATTGCCCGGTACCGCGAGCTTCGCAGGCTGGCAGCCCAGTTCTCAGGATATCTCCAGGAGAACATAGGCAACATGAAAATCATTCAGGTTTTTAACCAGGAAGAACGACATAAAGAACAGTTCAGGGAAATTAACAGGAATGTCTCTACTGTTAACAATAAGATTATTTTCTCGTTTGCCCTCCTCTTCCCGATGATCGAGATATCGTCGTCATTCACGACGGCAGCTATCCTCTGGTATGGAGGATTGAGCATATTCGCAGGTCTTATGACCATCGGTACGCTGATAGCTTTCCTTGAATATGTCCAGAAACTCTTTAATCCGTTAAAAGAAATATCCGAACGCTATAACGTCATACAGAGTGCTACAGCTTCAGCAGAACGAATTTTCGGGCTTCTGGAAAGCTCTGACCATCTCATCCATGACGGCACGGAAGTTCTCAACGCCACTTCTGGCGCAATAGATCTCAATGACGTCTGGTTTGCTTATATTAGAAATGATTGGGTCATTAAAGGACTCTCGTTAAGCATCCAACCCGGAGAAAAGATCGCGATAATCGGCGCAACCGGCTCCGGCAAAAGCACCATCCTCAAACTACTGCTAAGGTTCTATGAACTCCAAAAAGGCAGTATCCGCATTGACGGGCATGACATTCGCGAGCTCACGCAGCATTCACTAAGGTCCAAGTTCGGGTACATAACACAAGACCCGTATCTCTTTTCCGATACAGTTGCCAATAACATAAGACTTTTTGACCAAGCGATAGATCATGAGGCAATCCAAAACGCAGCAGGATTTACCGGTTCGGCTTCGTTTATCGAGCGACTGCCAGATACATATTCGCATGTACTGTCAGAACGAGGCAGCAATCTATCTGTCGGCGAAAAACAGCTGCTCTCACTATCCCGCCTGGCAGCGATCAATCCGCCAATATTCATGCTCGACGAAGCTACCGCCCATATAGATGTCGTAACTGAAGCACTAATCGAAGACAACCTGCAAAAGATCATGGAATCCCGAACCTCTATCGTCGTGGCACACCGCCTCTCCACCATCAAATCCGTCGACCGGATTATTGTTATGGACAAAGGTCGTATTGTTGAAGACGGGAAACACGAAGATCTGCTAGCCAGAAAAGGCTTCTATTATACCCTCTATAAATACCAGTACAAATTCGAAACAGCCATAGAGAGCTGAAAATCTCACTACTCCATATTACAGGGAAAACATTCGATCAAGATCATGCTGAGAATGTACCTGAAAGGCAGTTAAGGTTTCTGATTTAATTATTCCCTCGATATTAATCAACCCCGAAGTAACCAGGTCTGCCAGTTTATCCTGATCTTTTACCCGGATGATAGCAACAAGATCATATCTACCAGCCACAGAATAGACTTCACTGATTCCGTCAATATCGGCAAGTGCCCCGGCAACCTGATTGATTTTATTTCTCTCAACATTAAAAAGAATTATCGCGTTTAGCATAGGCAACCTCCATTCTCAACCTAAAAGTTGGTTACTAATTCTTGTAGCTTCATACTATTAGCTATAGTTACCAGAATATCCCCGGAACCTATATAACTTCCTTCTAAAGTAACACTAACTTTTTCTCCGACTTGAACCGTCAATGTACCGGATTTATTCTCTTTGCTATATTCCAAAACTCCGGTATACCCTTTAACTCTTACACTCTTTACCCCATTTCCGGCAGATCCACCGAACATTTTCCCCAGAGCGGACATACTCCCCATCTTGCCCATGATTCCGCCGACAGATATCTTTAAATTAATATAGGGGGCATTATAATTTTCATCAGCATTTTCTTCATCATTTTGATCTTTTTTGTTTTTCTTGTTATTGGTATCTTGTGATGGCGACAACCCAATATATCTTGCCTCAGCCATTATTGTTCCCGCACCTCCGACTATAGCACCAGCCTGCCCTAAACCCTGAGAACTTTTGCTCTCTATATTGAATCCTTTTGGAGCATCAGGAACGTATGCGACGAGTCTTTCTGCCTGTATCTCATTAATCTTTGACAAAGCGTACTCTATCTCTTCCACGGCCCTAGAATAATCCTTTTTAAAAAGTAATTCCTTGGCATTATCCAAACTATCAATCGTTTCCTGTCCGATATCTGCTATAACTGTCCCTGCTGTTATTGCTGTACCTATAACCAATGTTAATACAAGTAATTTTATTTTCATACATTAATCTCCGATTTCTAAGAATTATAAATAAAAAAATGATTTAAACCACGCTAAAAACTAATCAGAAACTGCCATACCTTTTGTAATGCCCTCACCTTTTATAACCTTACAAATTGACATTTTATCTTTAACAGTGACAACCTGTACCTCGCCTGCAATCTCCACACTCTGGTCCAGCAATTCACCGGTATCAGGATCTCTGACTTCATTCAACTCGCCCACTTTAAAAATCTTTCCGGTAGTTACGCCTTCTCGTTGTCCGCGATTGATATAGACCTTGTCGTCTTTAACCATTGCGACAGACCCTGTCCAAGGAATATCCGGCAATTTTGATATCAGGTAATCAACCCCTTCTTTAACTGCGATCTCGATTACCTTCCCTTCATTCGACTTGCTGAATGCCTCGATGTTCCCGGAGAACCCGTCTTTATAGCCATCAAAAGAAACTCCGTTGTTACTTATCTCTCCGTAACATTTCTTGGAAGCGAGAACCTGTCCGGTACTAGAATCGATAACGTATATTACAGCGTTCACTTCTGATTTACTGGCGCTCAATCCAACATTAAAACCGCCAAAACCCACTCCGGTAGAGCCACCGCTTGTGCCACTCTCAAAGTGAGTAATCTCTCCTTTAATAAGTAATTGTGCAGGTGTCATCTGTCCGGAAACTACCTTTTTTCCTCCGCCAGCCGCACGGTCACTCGCAGCAAAATCCTGTTCGGTAATTGCTGCCTGTCTCATTTCTTTTTCCCCCAGGACTATGAACCTGCCAGTCTCAGTTAAAGCATCCGTAAGTATAGCTGCCCAGGCATCCCCGAGATTCCAACTCCCTCCCCACCCTGTTTTATCCTCAAAAGTGGTAACCGCGATGGAATATCGCAACCCTTTTGCATCGGCACCAAAAACAAAAGGACACCCGCACATTAACACCACTACTAAAACAACCAGTATTTTTCTGATATTCATAACAAATCCCTCCTTAGTATATTATTCATACAATAGAGGATAAAACATAATCATGTCAAGAAATAGCGTAAAATTTACAAGTCATTGTGGGTTATTTACTAATGAAAATACCTTTAAGTTCCTTCGACAATGATAGACTATGCTCAAGATACCGGTAATTATTGGCTGGCAATTATCAATCGGATACGGGAATTTTCTTCTTGAAAAGATCTATTAGCGTGGTATTAGCTTGTGAAATGTCAGGCAATCCTTCAGGATTATTAAATATGCCAAATGCAGACTCATGATATGCATGGTAGGTATAATGAACTTTGTAGCGGTTAAACAGATCGAGCATATCGCTGACCCAGCTCTCGCCGCCTTTACCGGAACTAAAGCAATCCTGATACAATCCCCATTCGCCAACGTAAACCGGCACGTTGTTAGTTTTACCAAAGTCTATAAACCGCTTAAGCTCTGATTCTAAATATTCCTTATCCCTCGGCATGGCTTGTCTTCGGGCAGGACTCTGTTCAAATACTATCCCCAGTTGGCATTGTGCATCGCTATTAATCCTCTCGCCTTTCATCCATCCCTCGATGGAATAGGAATAATTTGTTCTTACGGCAAATCGAAACTTGTTATTATAACAATTTGCTGCTCCGGTAGTATCGGAGACCATGAGCGAAGCAGAGTCTTTATGTCCTGTAGCTTTATCAACAACAGAACATCCACTTTGATCATCACTCCATAGTTGCCAGTCGTTTTCAGGTTTAATATTAATCTCACAGGCGTTTTTGACGAAATTACCTTTTTCATCAAATTCCTTGACAACAAAATCATCAAAATAAGCATTTCCGGAATTCTTACAGGAAACAAGCAATGGTTTTCCTGCTATTATTGTTGGATCGGTAATCTTTAACTGTTTCCCTTTATAGAATGTCCAATCGCTATTGCCAACAGGCAAGTACGGACTATTAAAATTCCTGGCGACCCACGTTGCATCTTGTGGCACTTCCAGCCAATTCCTATCCGGGTATGCACCCCCCTCCCCAAAGCTTGTCCAGGAAGTATTTTGATGGGTGTACTCAATAGGGTTGTAGTAATGGAATGTATACATAGTATTTTCGTCATTCACGAGAAAAAGATTAATACTGCTATACGTCTCCCATTTACCAGCGATTCCATTAAGTCTCTCAACGATGATGAGATGATTAATATCTTCCGACCTGATAGCATCGACTGTCTCTTGTGCTAGTTCTTTCCATTGATCGATCGACTGAGAAGTCACCGGCTCGTTTAAGATATCATAGCCGGCAATAACCGGCTCATTTTTGTACTTTTTAGCGATCGCTTTCCAAAGTTTTTTGAACCGATCCTGATTCTCTTTTTTATCCCATAACTCCAGTCCCTCTCCATTGGATTGGAACCCGCCGGGCGGCACGTGCATATTCAGGATTAAATAAATGCCGTGTTGTTTTGCCATTTCAATGTTATCGTCGAGCCACGCCCAGCACTCGTTGCTATATTGTTTTTTATTATTGTCTTTGAAAAAAAATGAATAATTGAGGTAGAACCTGATAGCGTTCATATTCATATCTTTTACACGTTGATAATCACTTACTGAATGATGGAACGAGGGAATACCGGCGCCATCCCATACATAATTCCCAAAGCAGACGCCTTTAAGCCAAATAGGTTCGTCATTTTTTCCTATGACCAGTTCTGTTCCTTTTCTATGGATGAAGGATGATTTGTCGATTTCTGTAAGACTATTTTGATTAAGCGGTTCGGAACAATGGCTGATTCCAGTCAGAATAAATAAAAAAACGAAAATTAATGATTTTATTTTCATATCTACTATATTATTACAATATAATATATTAAAAATCAAGCTGGGAAAAGATTATTTTAATGGGATGCTCACTCTCCCAAACCCTGGTGATTAAGGTTGAGCTTATGTGAAATAATTGACAGTTAGATGATTACGTGACTAAAGAATGCTCTCAAGGGTTTTAAAGTGCATTTTTGCTACTTGGTTCAGGTTTTCTTTTCCTTGTTCTTTTATGAACTGCTTTCCGGTTGCGATAACCTTTGGGGATGCGCCGCCTTTGCCAAATTCAAAGCCATATTGTTTTTCATAAGCGGAAAGGGTATTTAAAAAGCGCGCCCTGGCGATAACCGATGCAGCAGCTACGGCAATATGCGATTCAGCTTTAGTTCTTTGTATCAGTTTGACTTGTTTACCTTTTTCTTTCAGGCGCGATTTGATTACGGCATCATCGGCAAATTTATCAGAGAGGACGGTATCACACGGTTGCTTTTCCAGTACCTTTTCTATGGTTGTTGCATGTGCCCAGCCCATGATCGAGTTCAGGTTTCTGGATTTTTCGTACATTTCATTATATTTGGGGTTACCGATGGCAATTATCGCATATGGACAGATTTGTTCGATTTTAATTGCCAATTCCAGAACTTGTTTGTCGCTTGTTAATTTGCAGTCTTTAACTCCAAGTATTTCCAGTATTTTGGCAATACGCTCATCGCAATATACCCCGGCAACGACTAAAGGCCCAAAAAAGTCTCCTTTTCCGGATTCATCAGTTCCGATGATCGGAAGTAAATCGTTTATATCGCTGTTTACAACCTCGTCGCATGGGTTCTTTTCTGAGCGTGGCAGCGGAAAAAGTGAGAGCGCTGATCCTATTATTTGTTTAATTGATTCGTTGGTTACTTGTGACAGATCAAGTGAAATGCCTTTTTTTTTGCTTTCATAGATCCTAAGAGTATTAGTCAAACCGTTCAGATCTACGCTAAACTGTACCCCGTAGTTGATTTCTTTATAAGGATCACAAAGCAGTCCTGCTGGTTCTAAAATAGCCTTTAGTTGCTGATAATAATCATATTTGTCTTTTGCCTGGATCATAGATGTTAGTATAGCAGTGGATAGTGAGTAATGGCTAGTTACTAGAAAAGAATTTTGCGCAGCTCACTAAAATCGATCTTTTTATCTTCCAGCGAGTCGATATCAATAATCTCTGCTAATAACTGACGTTTCTGTTCTTGCAATTCCTGGATTTTTTCTTCAATTGTGCCTTCGGTAATAAGCTTATAGACAATAACTTTATTCTTCTGGCCCATACGATGTACCCGGTCAGTGGCCTGGGATTCGATAGCCGGGTTCCACCAGGGATCAAGATGGATAACGTAGTCCGCCGCTGTAAGATTAATCCCGACCCCTCCAGCTTTTAAGGATATAATAAACAGGCCCGATCCCGCGCTGTTCTGAAACGAATCGATTATATCCATTCGCTTCTTACCGGAAACACTACCATCAATCCTGTACAGATCAATACCGGTCTCCTTTGCCCAGGCTTCAATAATATCAAGCATATTCGTAAACTGCGTAAAAAGAACGATTTTATGTCCTTCTTCCAGCAATTCGCTTATTTTTTCCTGAGCCAATTCAAACTTACTGGAAGGGATATCCTGCCCGCGCAGTTCCTGAAGTAACGCCGGATGGATACATACCTGCCGGAGCTTTAAGAGTGTGGTCAGAATATTCAGCCGCTCATTTTTACCGGTACTATTTTTAATTCCTGCCCTCCCGGCTTTTAGAACGGTTTCGTAAAGACACTTCTGAGCCTCTGTCATCGGGCATTTCATAATAATCTCAGTCTTCTCCGGCAGAGACAGGAGCACTTCTTTTTTTTCACGTCTGAGGACAAAGGGCCTGATCTTGGTTTTGAGGATATCGCGACTGCCGCCACCCAATGCTAATTCGAACTGGCGCATTGTGCCGAGATAGTCAGGCATGACAAAATCAAACAGGTTCCACAGATCTTGCAGGTGATTCTCAATTGGGGTTCCGGTCATAGCCAGTTTAAAGGTGGAGTTGAGAGATTTAACTGCTTTAGAGATTTGTGTCGCCGGATTCTTGATATATTGGGCTTCATCGATAAAAATAGCTTTAAAGGAAATTGAGCGAAACCAATCGATATCATTTTTAATAACGCCAAAGGAACTGATAATGAAATCCGTTTCCTGCAACACTTCAAGATGTTTGAACCTATCCTGCCCGGTATAAGCTATAACATTCATGTGAGGTGCGAATTTCTGTATTTCCTTTACCCAGTTATACATAACATTGGTTGGCCCGATAACTAAACATGGCCCGCTAGCTTTAAGCTGATCGGCAAAAGCAATTGTCTGAACAGTTTTGCCAAGCCCCATATCATCGGCAAGAACGCCCCCCATCCCAGCAGAGTGTAGAAAATTGAGCCAGTTCAGTCCGAACTGCTGATAATCGCGCAACTCACCCTTGAACCGGGAACTTGGTTTAATATTCGCAGTCGTGTTCATGTGCTGGATTCGATGAACCAAATCCTTTGACTGGACATCGGTTCCTTTTACTTTTGTCTCAAGTATAAGCGGTAGGATTTCAGCTTTACCGAACTTTTTCCCGGCTTTAAGAGCGCCGAATTGGGTCAGCATATTAATTTCTTCCCGTGATTTTTCCGTTACTTTAAGATACCCGGACTTTGTTTTCACATAGCCTTGGTTCTGGACCATTAATCTTGCCAGTTCCTGGAGCTGGAAGGTTTGGCCGTTAATCTCGCAGGCAGGCTCAAAATAGAACCAATCAATCGTGCCCTCTTTTATTTGTTTAATATTGAATTCAAGCTCTGCCGGCTGATCTATTATATTATAATCAGGCACATCAGAATGAATGATCCAATCCCTTTCCCTTAAAACGGGAATAAGCTTGTCCAGAAACCTGGCAATATCACTTGGGCTGCGCAGCATAAATGGCAGGTTGTGTTCCAAAAACAGGTCCATAATATCCTGCTGGTAAATATCCTCCAGGTCTTTCATGCGGTTCATTATCCTACCGGTTTTAGTGTCGGTAATAACACTCGCGGCAAAATCAGGGGTTATGATCTCTTCCCGGTATTTATAGGAAAGCAACGAAATAAGACAGCTGTCTTTCTCAGTAATGGTCAGCATAGGAAACGGCGGATCGTCCACCGGCACAAAATCCGCAAAATCAGCTTTTATCTGCCAATTGATCCGGTCTTTATTGTGTTTATAGGTATTATTTATGAAGGCTACAGCTTGCTGGCTATTGAAAATAATTTTTTCTTTGTCCAGGAACTGGTCGAGAAAATCCAATAACTGGCTAGAGGGATTATAGGTAATATGTCCGTTAGAGAAAATATATAAATCCTTCTCCGCTCGAAAAATCAGCCAGGCTAAGGGATTATTAAGCCAGGCCTGGCGGTCCGCAAGCTCACAATTCAATTGATCCCGGTTCTGATTCACATGCAGGGTGAGAGGGATTACTTCCGACCAGGTTATCGGCATATGCGTTCGATTACAATTCCAATACAAACTGATTTTATAATGACGGGCACGTTTTAAAAAAATTGCCATTTCCGCATCAGTAGTGACAGCTCTGATAATTTCGTTGTTATAGCTTACTTTTTTCAACAGCTTGCCAAGAGTATAGGAGAACTCAGCATCCGGTTCAGCTAATTCATTTTCATTTTCGGAAAGAAAAGTAAGGAACGTTGACAGGGATAGATTGATTTCTTCATCTTTCCAGGTCGCTTGTAGCCGAAGTAGCAGTCGATCGGCGCTATCAAACAAAAACTCTATACCAAAACTAATTCTTTCTTTCATTTAGAAAATTATAGCAGACTATTTCACTCAAGAGAATCACACAGTACGTTAACAGACCTCTGTGCTCAGCTAGTGTGAATGATGGAGGGGCCCTGACTCGGGACTCTCTGTATTTTTTATTTTCGTGGTATAATATTTTTACCACAAATAAGAAAGGTTTTACTATGAATATCAGCGGTATAACTCTCTATATGAATAATATGGCAGATTCGCTGGTGTTTTACCGGATGATGTGTTGACAGTTAGCTCCTAGTGCAGTACATCTAACAAAAAGCATTCAAGAATATTCTAAACCACGGGGAATAATCTGCTATGGCGGAATTCATAAAATTATTCAATAAAAATCCTGATCCAAGGCTCGTCAGCAAAGTTGTTGATTGCCTTCAAACCGGCGGAGTAATAATTTATCCGACCGATACTGTTTATGGCATTGGCTGTGACATTTATAACCGCAAAGCAATAGAAAAAGTTGCACAAATCAAAGGCTTGAAAATAGAAAAAGCCAACTTTTCTTTTATCTGCTACGATTTAAGTCATATTTCTGATTACACTAAGCAACTGGACAAAACTACTTACAAGCTGCTTAGAAGGGCCCTGCCAGGACCTTTTACCTTTATTTTAAAAGCCAGCAGTAAAGTTCCTAAAATATTTGAATCACAGAAAAAAACAGTAGGCATCAGGATTCCTGACAATAATATAATCCTGACCATTGTTAAAGAGCTGGGAAATCCGATCCTTACATCATCAATACATGACGAAGATAGCATTATTGAATATTCAACGGACCCTGAATTGATATACGAAAAATATCAGGACCTCGTCGATATAGTAATTGATGGTGGTTGCGGAGGTAGTATTGCCTCAACAGTTGTAGATTGTTCAACTGATGCCGGGCCAATGCTTATTCGTCAGGGTAAAGGCAATCTCGATGAAATACTGTGATCGCGGAGTTTGCAATTTATTATCCTGGCTTTACATTGCAGGGCGTCGGAGCTCTCATTAAGCTATTAACCGAGGTCTTTCCTACCGCTTGCGATAAATAAAACTCCAGCTGTCTTCATAGGTTTCACCATTCGCGTTACGAGCGTAAATATGAGGAATATACTGTCCGGCTTGGGTCAGTTTGACAGGAATTTCCACGTGCCCGTTTTTTGGCGACAATACTATTTTACCCCAACGCGGCTCACGCAATGCCCATTCCCCGTCCTGGAAGTTATGAACATTAGGAATGTTGATACGCAGGGTCACTTCCGGAGTTTCCACAATACTCAGATTTTGCGGGCCATGGTTGGTGGAACTCAAACGCCTGGTAACAATCCGACTGGTAAAATAACCGATCGGTTCACCAGCACCGATCATTTGTCGGTTGAGGTTCATTGGATCACTATTTTGATCGTTGTTGGAGTTATTGACATTAAAAACCAGTCGATACCCCGCTTCCCGGAGTTTATCCGATACAGTTCGGTCCCAGAGTCCAAAGGGAACGGCAAAAGTTTGCACCTGCTTGCCGATATGGCTTTCAATGGTTGCTCGGGACTGGGCTATCTGAAGATTCAACCATTTATCTGGGTTTTTTTCTTTAACATAATCAGTGAGGAACGGATGCCAATAAGAATGGCTACCTATAGTCGCTCCATGGTCGGAAACCTCTTTCACTTCAGCCCAACTCATAAACCCATGCTTCGGTCCGGCTTGAATCCCGGTAGGATACACAAACAAAGTCCAAGGAATATTGCGGGCCCGCATTATCGGATAAGCTATAGTATAAACGCTGCGATTACCATCATCAAAAGTAACTACGGCAGCCTTGGAAGGAAGAGGTTTGTTTTTATAATAATAATCATCGACCTCCTGCATTGTGACAAAACGATATCCCTGTGCTGTTAAGGTATCCAATTGCTTCTTTAAAAGCGTGTCAGAAATCGTATACGGGGTTTTCAGGGTAGAATTAATCAGATGGTAACACAACACTACCAGCTGGGTCTCCGGACGGGCGGGAATAGTTGCAGCTTTTGATATTGCCACTGGGAAGGTTAAGGTCAATACAAGTCCGAGCAGTAATAAAGACCATCGTAAAAACTTAGAAAAATGCATGGATAAAACCTTTCTATCTTTTCATGGGAAGGAACAGCCTAGTCTAAGGCTAACGTTATATATTAACCATATTATGATAAATATCAAGAAGATATTTATAGCGGACCTACAGGTTTTTTAGAAAATGATTGATATAATTATCTATAAACATCTCACCTACAGGAGAAAAAAAAATGATGGAAAATGCAAAAGCTTTTTTTGGTCTTGATCTTGATATTACCGGCAGCAAACAAACTACCAGGCCGGTTGCCCAAATAAGTATCATTGAACCCCGAAGCTTTCTTGAAGCCGAGAGTATCGCATCCTTGTTACTGGACCGCACCCCGGTCCTCATCAACCTTGCACATATTGATGATCATGAGGGTAACCGGTTGCTGGAATTTTTAGCTGGATCACTCTTTGCTATTGACGGCGAAATGGTAAGGGTATCCAAACTCATATACCTCACAAGTCCCAGCAGTACTGCCATTAATTACGTTGAGAAATCGCAATAAATAAGATTGTTATTATCTACGGAATGGAATACAGGAAGAGTTCACTAACGCATCAATTATTAGGAATATAATTAGCTCAATCTATCCGCAAGACGTGATAGATAAATCAGATCAGCTAATTTATATAGAATGAACCCAGATCAAGCCTATTGATTAAATAATTACGATTTTTGCCGGTGAAAACCCATTAAAAGCCGGAACAGCACTGGCACAGGAATAAGCACCGATATTTTTAACGTAGACAATGTTATCAACATCCAGCTCAGGCAATTCTTCATTTAACGACAAGACATCCAGTGAGTCACAAGTTGGTCCGGCAATCGTGCTCAAGAACTTTTGGCCTCGTTTTATCGCCTTGAACTCGTACTGGCAGTGATCAAAAATAATACCGGAAAAATCTTGATAAACTCCGTCATTAATATAGTAATAATTCTTATTATCTCGAAAAGCCCGGCCAACCACCTGGGTTGCCAGTATACCGGCAGGGCCAGAAAAGAACCGGCCTGGTTCAGCAATAAAATAGACATGCTTCATTTTACTGAATAGCTTGCGCATTTCACGTCTTAATCGCGAAGCCATCCCTTCAAATGAGGGGATATTCTCGTTTTCAAAATGCTTAATAGGGAACCCGCCGCCGATATCAAGCATACGTAGCGTAATCCCTTGGCTTTCCATATCAGTGAATATTGAGTGAGCTTCTACGAGCGCATTCATATAATTGCTAATATTGGCACACTGAGAACCGACATGAAAACTGATGCCTTCAGGGACCAGTCCAAGATTCTTAGCCTTTTTGATCAAAAACCTGGCTTGGTCAGGGTCGGCCCCGAATTTACGGGAAAGCTCCACTACGCTCCCGACATTGGCAACTTTAATACGCAAGATTACTTTGGAACGCGGAGCAAATTTGGCAATTTTATAGAGTTCCGGCTCATTATCAAAGGTCATCATCGTAATATTATTTTTATATGCAAAACGCAAGTCTTTTTCAGACTTTATGGTATTGGCAAAAAGAATTTTTTCTGGTGAAGCGCCGGCATTCAAGACCCATTCAATTTCGGTTCCCGAAGCCACATCAACTCCAGCGCCCAGATCTACAAAGGTCTTTATAATATCAGGATGAGGATTTGATTTAATAGCATAAAAAGGCGCAACATCAGGCAGGCATTTCTTGAACAGGTTATACTGTTGCGTAAGAGCACTACGTTGGATAATCATCAAAGGCGAACCATGTTCTTTCACCATTTTGCGAATTAATGCTTCTATGTTTTGATTAGTTTGGAGAGCTTTAGCCACTTATAAAGTTTCCTTCCCGTTATGAAATCTGAAACGTTGTAAATTGCCATCTATCATCTTCAGTATACATTGGTACACCCTTATTAAATTTACTATAAAGGTCCAAATCCTGTCGATTCTGTAATGGGTCCCAATCAGATGGACGAGATACATATGATCCCAGATAAGGCTTCGCTACAGCCAAAATTTCTTTATGCGGCAAATCATCCGGAACGTTCACCCCTTCATAAGGGTTATCAATCATCCAATACATTGCAGCCAGAACCGAACACGCAACCTGCAACGTAGTAGAGTTTTGGTTAGGAACTAATTTGCGGGTTTCATTTATATCTAGAATACTGCCAGTCCACCAGCATTTAAAATCGTGCCCCATTAATAGCACGCCAAGCTCTTCATGTCCACTGATAATCTCATCTTCTAATATACGCAGTTTATCCTGCATTTTAAACTGGCGCATTTCCAACTCGTGTAAAGAGAGAACTGCCCCGTCACTTGGGCAGTAAGCGTAATGTACCGTCGGTCGATATTCTGGTTTCCTGTCATTCCATACGGTTAAATAATCGGAAATAGTAAAGGCTTCTCCATGGCGGATAACCATACCAACAATTTCACCACAGGGCACCCACGAGCGAACCTTGGTTTTCATGCCCATTTGTGCAATACAAATCTGATTACAAGGTCCATGCGTATGAACATGTGCCCCTCTGGGCAGTGAGCGCTCATGCGTTCCCCAGCCCATTTCGGCCGGAGCGATACCTTCTTCATAGAACCCTTCAATACTCCAGGTATTAACGAATTCATTTACTCCTTTTGGTTTATCTACTATTTGGGTATCTCGCTCACTGATATGGATAACCTTGACTCCGGTCAGCTGAGCTATTTTGTTAAAATTCTTTGCAGCGAGGTGCTTTATTAATTCCGGAACGCGTGAATCTTTTGGTTTTTCACTGATAATTTTTTTCGCGATATCTTCCAGCGCGTCTTTAGTAAAGTGAGAAACCAATCCAGGGTTCGCTCCATGGTCGATAACTGCTGAAGGCCCTTTTTCTTTCCAGGCAGAAAGCATTTTGCGTAATTTCATATGGCGCACATACAGCGTGCGGTCTACAGGATGTGTATTTTCAGCATCGGTATAGGGGTCCCATTGCTCAACAGAGGTATTTACATAGCGGACATCGTTATCATGACACCACTCAAGTATTTCGTTACAGTCAATATTCCAGGCAAGATCAATTATCATATCGCCTTTGCCAACATATGAAGATAATTTTTGCTGTAAGTTATTTTTGGTTATTTTGTCTATAACGTATTTGGCTCCGGCATCAAGAACACCCTTGACCAGCGAACGGTTATCAACCATATCCATAATAACAATTTTTTCTGTTGGCATATCCAGATGTTTAACCAACATCGGCAATAGACATTGGGAGACTCCCCCGCAGCCAATTACCAGAATTTTTCCGCAAAACTTCTTTTTCATAATTGCCCTCATAAAAACGACAGGAATTTTCTACAATAGCGGTAATAACTATACCACAATTAAGCAAATATTTGTAACAAAAAAATAACGCGATCATAATCGGCCCAAAACCGGTTATTTCTTGACGCCATCCACAAAAATATTTTCATGATATTTTGATTCCTTGCCTATTCAAAACAGCCATTTATTAAAATGGCAAATATTTGTTATGATTATATTATGACAAAAGAAAAATTGTTTCATTTACCGAAACCACCATCCGTCGGATCACAACATAATGAACTGGTGATCTTTGATGTTGAGACCAATGGCCTCACTCCAGCCTGCAGTGTCTTAAGCATTTCTGCCCTCAAGGTGTCTATAGATCTTGCTCAAGGCACCTTTCATGATGAAACGTTTTTTAGCAGATATTACTACCCGAAAGAAAATTATAACTCCAGAGCCATTGCAGTTAACGGACTAACCGCTGAAAGGATTGCCAAGCACCGGGAAAACTTCGACTATCCGAACTACTTTGCAGAGGATATCGATTCGTTTAGTAACTTCATAGCAGGAGTACAGCACTTTATAGGTCATAATATCAGCTTCGATACCAGATTCCTGCCCTTCTCCCTCCCCAGGACCTTCTGTACCATGTTTTCCAACACTTCGATTGTTAAAGCAGCCTGGATGCCGCAAAAAAATGACTGGAAATGGCCATCGCTACAAGAAACTGCCAGGCATTATAATATCAACATTGATCCGGACAGTTTCCATGACAGCAATTATGATGTGCTTATAACCTACCGGATATTCAAGAAAATGTTTATGGCTGAAAATACGAGGGATATCATTACAAAGTTCATACTGACATAATTGAAGTTTTATAAATAACTTAGGTTACCCGTTCCCCCGGATTTTTCCAGTACCGCTTTGGGTATTACTTCGAGTAAAAACAATATTTGCCCGAAGCCGGCGCCCGATATCATAACAGCAATCAAAAACGGCATTAGGATTAAGATATCTTGAAAAATACTCACCAAAAAGCCACCCCAAAAGTGTGGCTTTTTGGTTAACACTCTGAATATCCTTCTACTTCTCCTTTTTAAGAAGTTCAGCAAAGCGATCCATGGTCTCTGCCGCTCCTTTTTCCATTCCTGATTTGAGCATTTCATCACGATCTTCAGTTGTCTGAAAAACAGCTCTGTCTGTCAGTGACGTCTTGCCATCCTGCCCTTCGAACGTCACTGTTTCAAGCAATACATGGCCAGGATTGCCTTCAAACTCAAATGTCTGGACAAGCCGTTCCTGCGGCACAATCTCACGATAAACACCATTAAATGCATACTCATTTCCGCGCTCATCGCGCTGAACGATCCGCCAGGAACCTCCCGGCTTAACGTCCATCTTATCGACAATTGTTGTAAGGTTTCTGGGTCCCCACCACTGATCTATATGTGCAGGATCGAGCCACATTTTGAATACAAGTTCACGCGGCGCATCGAAGACACGGGTATGAACCACTTCCCGGTCCGGATTCTCCAGTAGTTCGGCAAGTTTATCGAAAGATTCGTTCCAACCCTGCACAGCCCCCTCGATATTTGCATCCGACACAGCAGGTCCTAGCAGGGATCGCAGGGTGAGCTTGGTTTTGCCTTCATGCTCTTCGAAAGTTAACGTCACCAGCGTTTCCATCGGCCAATCTTCTCCAAGTCCGTACTGCGCAGGCGAGACTATATTGCCTGACTCGTCCGAAAAGGAATCAGTAAAGACAAGCCGTTCCGGCGAATCGATTTCGCGATAGATGCTTTTGCCCCAAAAGTCTGTTCCTTCAGGCGAACGCATACAGTAATGAAAAACACCATCCAGGCGCAGATCAATAGTACAGTAAGGCATCGAGTAGCCTCTCGGTCCCCACCAGCGCTTCACCTGCTGCGGCTCGGTCCAGGACTTGAAGACAAGCTCGCTCGGAGCATCAAACATACGTATAATGATCAATTCTTTTTCATTTTTTTCTTCCATGTGCTACCTCCTTTTTTGAAAGGAGATTATTCTTATTCGAAGAAGTCGTCAATAGTATGAACTACACGAAACAATCTCACAATTTAACCCATTTACCGCGGGACGGAATGGATTACATACCCTCGGCTACTTTTCACCGGAGAAATTATACCTGGCATACTTTAAGTCATACGCGTATTACCAGCTTACTAATAATGTTCTCGTATATATCCATATGCCTTATCAAATAGTTCCTGTTCTCTATGCAACTTATATTTAAAAAGAGTCTCTCTGAGTACTTTTTGAATAAGTTTTTGGCCACCATGAGTATTTTGCCAGCCCTGAAACCTTCTGGCTTTAACGATTTTGTCTATATCTTCAACAAGATTAGCGATAATTTGAGGGGTTGTATCACTTTTAACTTCCAGGAAAATTTCAGTCAAAGCTTGTTTGTCATCAGGTATAACTTCCTCATTTGTTTCGTTTTCCAGTCGAACCATTTCTCTGGCAGCATCCAGCAGGTCTTTTAACCAATCGATGCTACTTAAAACTCCGGCTTCATACTGTTCTTTTAGGCGTTCAAGCCGTTTTCCAAGTTCCTCAAATCGCGGATCGCTTTTTGACCGGGCTTTTGCCATCAAAGATATAGTCAGCTTCTTTGCTTTCTTTTTTCGTTCTTCTTCCGTAAGCTCAAAGATAGATTCTGCGTCCATAATTAATTCATCAATATCGTCACGAATTCTGGCAATATCAGTGTTCTCGTGGATGATCTTTATCGTTTCCGGTCCTATTGATTCCCAGAGCAACGAACCTATTCCTCCGACTGGTTTTATTGATTCATATACTTGTGCCAGCCATTTATAATCACGTCTGTGTGAATTAAGACATGGGTCTGGTGTAATTGCCTCCCAAAACCGCTTTAACACATTGAATTGGGCAGCAAAATTATCTTTCCTGTCATTCCCAACCAGACAGTCTTGCGCGGCAATCAACCCTTCGTAACCTTCAATAGTTCGGTCTATTCCATGAAAATATTTCAAACATTTATCCATTGCTTGAGGAAAAAGATTTTTAAATGCTTCTATACTTTCAACAACACCTTCAATTTCTTTGGGATCATAATCAAGCGCTTTCGCTACGTTTTCGAAAACGCCTAAATAGTCGATTATCAGCCCATGCTTTTTGGTGTCAGAGTACAACCTATTTGTCCGGCACATAGCTTGTAACAGGGTATGGTCCCGTAATGGTTTATCCATATACATTGTGTAGCAAATCGGTGCATCAAACCCTGTGAGCAATTTGGCTGTCACAATAATAACTTTAAGTGGATCAGATGAATCTCTATATCGATCCAGCAGCGCTTCCTGTACCTGCGGACTGGCATCTATGCTTTGCCAGCGTTTAAAGTCTTCTTTTTCTATGGGTAGACCAAGGGTTTTCCATTTGAGCCAATCAGGAGCAATTTTCCTGGGCTTTCCATTTTCATCTTTTTCTTCTTCAAGAGTACCTTGAGAAATGTTCATAATTGCTTCAATAGCGTCTTTACCTAATCGGTCGATTAGCAGGTAATACATTTGGACTATTGCATCCCGATCATACACAACAACCATGCCTTTAAAATGCTTAGGTTCTACATGTGAACGGAAATGCGCAGAAATATCATCTGCGATAGCAGTAATCCGCTTGGGGGCTTTGAGTAAATGTGCCAGTTTCCCGGCTTTAGCAGAAACATAAGCTTTTTCTTCTTCGCTAAGGTTATTCTGTTTTGCCAGCTCTTCAAACTCCCGGTCAATTGCTTCCCGGTCGATCCGCAGTTCTACTAACCTGGGCTCAAATTTGACTGGCAAAGTAGCTGCATCTCGTATTGATTGTTTATATGAATAACGATTCAAATATCGTCCCGGATCATCCGGAGCACCAAATAGTTTAAACGTGTTGCGCTCCAGTCCAGAAATCGGAGTGCCGGTCAGCCCAAAGAAAAAAGCATTTGGCAGAGCCCAGCGCATCTTATCTCCAAGATTTCCCTCCTGAGTCCTATGAGCTTCATCTACCAACACAATGATATTATTCCGATTATTCAGACCTTCAGTATTATTTTCATCAATTTCTACTTCATCAAACTTAAATATTGTAGTAATGAGGATTTGTCTGGAATCCTGTTTAAGTTCAAGCGCAAGTGCTTTGCAGGAGTTTACCGGCATAACGTTTTTAACCGCAGCATTGCTAAATACCCCATTGATCTGAGTATCCAGATCTACACGATCGACTACCACTATAACAGTAGGATTTTTAAGTTCCGGCGAGCTTTTAAGCATTTGAGCAGCAAATAACATCAGTAGTGATTTACCTGAACCTTGAAAGTGCCAAATAAGCCCTTGCTTAGCATCACCTGTTTTAACCCTGTTAACAATCGCTTTGGCAGCTTCATACTGAGGATATCTTGGTAAAATTTTGGTCTTATAACTTGGCTTGCCTTGCCCGGATTTAACTGTCGAATAGACTATAAATGATTGAAGGATTTCCAGTAGGGTTTTCGGGTTCAGGAGACGCTCTGCGCTCCCGAGTACAGTACGCATATCTTGTGTTATTTCATCACGATCTTCTGTGCTAAGCCAAGGCGCCCAGTCTTTGTAACGGGCACTAACAGAACCATAATAAAATGTTTTTCCTTCGGAAGCAAAGCAGAGCAGGTTCGGTACAAAAAAGGCTTTCTGGTTTTCCCAGTAATGTTTCTGTCCTCCCAGGAAATCGGCTGCACCGTCCTGCCAGCTTATAGCATCCCGGACAGGTGTTTTTACTTCGCCCACTACCAGAGGCAGCCCGTTAACATAGAGCACCAGATCAAAATAGGCATCTCGCGTCCCGGTAAATGGCACTTGTTGGCTGATAATATATTGATTGTTTGTCAGGTCATCAAAATCGATGAGATTAATAGTAATATGCTCACCATCTTTGCCAAGCGGCATAGATGTGCGTCCGAGCAACCAGTCATGAAAAATCTCATTAGCCCTGATAAGCCCGCTATAACTAGCCTCAAGCAGAACACCACGCATACGATGTATAACTTCATCAGCCAGATCAGGATTATCTGCAAGTGGCTTGTTCAAACGGCACAATGCTTCCTTGAGCCAAATATCAACGAACACATCTTGTGGCTGTTTGCCATAGAGCACCAGATTCTCGCCAGGAATGTATTTCCAGTTGTGGGCAGGCAGGGTTATAAGGGTTGCGCGAATGGCGTTTTCGATGGTGTTTTGTTCTTTGAAGGTCATTAATGTATTTCCTTAAACAGAAATGGGTATAATAATGCCAATTTGTTGCGCAACAGGTGTATATACATCCACTTCCTGTTCGGGTGTCGAAATAGAAACAACTAGCGCATATCTGGTACTCTTTTCACACTTCCCTAAGTAACTACGCTCCCGCCACCAGCCGATTCTAGGAGAAACGGCTATAATATTTGAAGCCGCAAGTTCCTGAGCTGTTCCTTGCCATATATCCGAGTGTATAGATCCTTTGTCACGAGCTTGTGAACCAAGAAGCCAATGATTGGAGGCGCTACTAGTTCCAGGATGTCCTTCGTCCTCTTCTCGAGCCGCAGCATTGATCCGTTGAACAAATTGCTCTTTTATTTCACCTGGCGAATTGATATCAAATCTTAAAGCATGGGATGCATACCGATATCTGTCTTTCCACCCGACCTCACCTGGGCCAGGTTCAATAAAATAAGAAAGCGTTATCCGCATTTGTACTGGGGTGTTATCAGGCAGACCCAAAAGAATATCACGTGGCCACGGCAATTCGTAAAGATGCATATCTTTTGTTCTATTTGCGTTATCACGATGTTCAAAAGGTTGAATCTCCGCTTGTGAAATAAGTGTAAGTGAATTAGATGCGCTATAAAGTGCACGTTCCAAATTGGGGACCCCATATCCGCATATACGTAATAGCTTTTTTAATTCTGTCTTTGAATCGTTTTGAGCAAATTGACGCTTTAATATCTCTGGCCATTCTGCTGAATGCACCATCAGTGCTCGAATTGTTTCTGGCCAGCATTCTGGATATTGTGCCTGTATTTGAGCTGCGAGCCATGCGGCTTGTGCTGTTGCTGCACTGGTCATATTAAAATACTCAAACAAACGATCATGCGGTTTATAATTAGTTGTAAGTAAAGCAAGGTCAGCACATTCAGTAGGAAATCCTAACGAATCAACCGCTACATTCCCACCCTCCATAACAATGTCTGGTTTAATCGGCCATTTATCCTCCCAAGTTGATGATGTTGTAGAAAATGGTGAAAGCTCATTTTGAAGCGCTAAAGGTCTATATCCATTAAGTGTCGGGTCTGTGATAATGTTCAACTTAGTATATGCTCCAACCGTTAGTGCATTCCATGATTGTGCAGGATCATGAATAGAATCTGTTATCTGTGTATCTGGGTAGTTAGATATTTGATTAAAATCAGAAATATTACCTGCACTAACAATTATTAGTCGCTTAGTATTGTCTTCTGCCCCAGAAATAATCTGGTCTAATGCCCCAGACCAGGAAGAAGGTCTACCTCGGTCTCGAGTATCTTCTGAAGAGATTGCCATGCAACATACTCTTTTTTGGTTGGGAGATTGTATTTCTGCACGGCTTATTCCTTGAGAAGTTATATCTCCCCACAATTCAATGTCATTTTGTCCATTTGGTGGTAGAATTTTTACTGATTCCAACTGATGCTTTTGAGTATGTTGACCAGTACCAGCAAGCAAATCCGAAAGACTACCATATGCTGCTAACCCCGCCATCCGTGTGCCATGATTAGCGTGATCATTTGTACCCCAGCTAGGATCAACCGACTGACAATCTTCAGCAATTAATAAAGGAGATAATAACGGGTGTCCGTTGTTGACCCCGGTATCCAAAATGCAAATAGAAGTTTGTGACTCACTATCAATCTGTAATCGTTCGGTCAAGTCATTAACCCAATCCGATTGGTCCTGGTTTGATAATTCTGTCCAGAATGCGGCAGTATTCTTTGCTTTTCTATACTCAGCGATGTCATCTGATAGTTTCGATAACATTTCTAATTGAATATGCGTTACATGAACAAGTTTTACAGTTCTCTCAGGAAATCTTATTACTCCTGATTTGGCATTAATGTTTTGTTGAGTTAAAAGGTTTTCAAAACGATTGATAATTTCAACATCATCTCCGGATAGCCAAACCTCACACCACTCAGGATTGTCTTGAGGAATAAGATTTCTATCGTCCTGCCAAAAAGATTCAATAAGTAATGCTTTGCGCAAGTCAGCGATGCCATTTATTAAATCGGCATGCTTAGGATTGCCCTTGTCAGTGTTTTCATTCGCATATTTTTCTATTTTTTCAAAGAAAGCCTGTCTTTTATTATTTGATACAAATACTGTAGCATATGTAACTGGAAGTTCTTCATCTCGATTAGTTATAGTATTCCGAATAACTTCCTTTTCAATTCTAACGTTACACAAACGAATTTTTTTAGAACGCATATCTTCAAGGCTTTTTGTAACGAGTTCATAACCAGGAGAGCCTTTAAATTCCAGATATACACCATGTCTATCTGCATGAGTAGCAACGAATTCGCTATCAGCATCCAGCCATGACTGCGCTAATCTGGTTTTTAAGTATGTTGCATGGCTTTGCCTATCTCTCTGAGGAATATTTTTTGAGGGACCTGTTTGCTTGGTGCTGGTAAAATTTTTTGATTCATGCCAATTAGCCCCCAATAAAATATGTGGCAATTTGTTTTGAGACATTAGTATTCTCCCCTCATACCTCTGCGCGCTTCCTGGCGGTTATTTATTGATTCCAAAAGTGATGCTGTACTTACTTTTAGTGTATCCGAAAGAATTGCTTTTTTTATTGCATCCTGACAAGCCAGATCAACTTCCGCATGGCTTAATCCTTCACTTTTGGACACAATTGTTTTCCAAGATAATTTATTCTCTTTAAAGGTACCTAAAATATTTTCAATTAATCTTTTTCGTTCGCTCGAATCTGGTGCTGTGTAATAAAGCACGTCATCAAACCTCCGAAATAATGCCTGATCTAAAAGCTTGGGGTTATTGGTTGCCGCAACAATTAAGCTATCGGAGGTATCTTGTTCTATAAATTGCAAAAACGCATTAAGAACTCTACGCATTTCTCCAACATCGTTTTCATTAGAACGTTCGCCACCTATTGCATCAAATTCATCAAAAAGATATACTCCATGCTCCTGTTGCATTAAATCAAATATTTGTCGTAATTTTGCGCTGCTTTCGCCCATGAATTTTGTAACCACGCGGTCTACCTGAATAGTATGGAGCGCCAAATGCAATTCTTTTGCTAACACTTTTGCCGTCATCGTCTTTCCGGTTCCAGGGGGACCGATTAGTAGTATTTTACGACGATGCTTAAGTCCATGAGATTTCAATTTGCTCTGTTGACGATATTCATGGATTATTTGATTAATGCGATTCTGTAGTTGTTCGGGAACTACTAAAGAAACCTTAGAAACTTCAGGTTGCTCAGTAAGAACTAACCCTAGTAAATCCTGAGGGAAAGAAAGTACCTTGGCCCCATTTTTTTTTCTTTCTGCATCAATAATTTCCCGGATATCATGAGCAAGAGCTATGTGACCTTGTTTGGCTTCATGAGCAGCAACTTGAAAAGCAATAGTATAAAACCGCTCAGGTTGGCTAGCGAAATGTGACCTGATCAAAGATTTTATTTGTTCTGCTGTTGCCATAAAATTCATCTCCTTATATACATGCGTATATTATATAACATTATACCTTTTTTTATATCACATTTTGTTTTTCTGGTTCAGTGTGAGGTTATCAATTTATCAGTTATTTTAATTAGTATATTTTTTGCATTTTCTTTTTTATTAAATAGAGTTGCTTTGTTCTGTAATATAGAATAAAAGGTACTTGCTATTTTTAACTGTTCATTTAAAGAAATAATGGGAATTAGAAAATTCTTAATAAGCCCAAGGTTTAATCCATTTCTACCTTCACCTGTAATCCCTCTGATTTCTTCATATTTGCTTCCTAAATAATGGAATAAATACTCTGGGAAGAGGATATCTTTTCTGCAAATTATTGCAGCAATTGACTGATTGCATGTAAGAGGAATTTTATTCATCGCAACCAATCCACGGGTTTTTCCTTGTCCGTTCATAGCAATTAGAACTGAATCCACAGGAAGCATTCTCACATTAGAATTATTAAGTCCTTTTTCAGTAATTTTTTCCTCAGTATTTTCGATATATATATTGTTAATTTCCCCAGAGCTCATCCAGTGAATACTTCCATTCCAGTATTCCGTCCTTCCCCGACTTGGTGTTCCTCCCGTTTGTATTTCACAACAATAACTTATAGGAACAATTTTTATTTGATTATTATCTCTATCGTTTTTGATAGATATGCTTATACTGCCGAAAAATTCTTTTTCTAACTGTGACTTAAGTATATCTATGGATTTAATGGCCTCATCAAGTTTTGATATTTGGGCATTTGTTTTCTCCAAAACCTCAAGAATCTCCTTCTGGCGCTCAATCGATGGGAGTAGGAATTCAAATGCAGCGAGTGATTTCCATTTTGTTCTTGGTGAGAGTGAGCCTGAAGAGGTCTTTTCTGCCCAGGCAAAAAACATATCTGACTGGACTATAAATGGCAGAAGCCCTGGAATGATTTTCCCGGGAATACATTCGATAACAATAATATCACCCGAACAAATACCTTCAAAATCAGCAACAGCGGCCTTCTTTTGATAGCAACGACGTTTCCCAAAAAGAATTTGCCCGGGCTTGAACAAACGTGTAAAGCTTGGATTAGCTTCAGCTATAATCCCTTTACGTTGAATTCTTAGAGATTGCGGGTCCAAGTGTTCAAGACCAACATAGTATTCCAGTCCATCTTCAATTGGATTCTTGGTGTTTTTATTTATGTCTCTGGCAATATCCCCAAACCTGGCAATCTGCCAGCCATCTTGCTTTTGTTTGTCGGTCAGAGATACTATCATTTTTGACCCCCAGCTTTTTTTGCAAGAGGTGTAATGTCATTTTGCCGCATCCACACGAGACCAGACATCCATTTTTCTCTTGGTATCCGTTTCTTGCTTTCATGCCAGTTGTTGAGCACTTCATCAATGATCAAATCATCTGTCGGACTTATTCCCTGATTAATAAAATCAAACCAGGCAGAATAGAGTGTAGCGACAATCTCACAGTGTTCAGTACCGTGTTTTTTAAATAGACTAATTACTCGGTCAAAAGTATCCGCTTCTTTGCTGAAATAACTAGTATAGTACCTTGCATGTTGTCCAGCTTTCTCCAAAGGTTCATACACATATCGGGTATCTACTTTTTTACTTTTATACCATTTCAGCTTTTTGATCTGGCTATCGATAGAGCGTAATGCTCGATTATCATACGGCCCGGCAACTTGACGATGATAAGTAGATCCGGTATCAACACCGCACAACTGTTCTGTCAAAAAAATCATTTTTGCAAACTTAACATGGCCAAATGTGAGCTCTTTATGTAGCCGATGAACAATCTCTGCTGCAAAAACAGATCTTTTGAAATGTATATTTGCAGTATTACTTTCAGGCTTCTTTTCTTCTTGTTTATCTTCAAGACCAAAGCCTAATTCACTTAACGCAGTAAATAGCTTTTTCGTTTGTTTTTTCAGCTCCACTCTACCGACTTGCCAAGCCTCAATAGTAGATTCAAGATCTTGTTCATCTTCTTTCGCAATATTGCGTATATAGAGTGGTATTGAGAGATTATGTAGGTTCTCCCGTATCTCAGAAATATCTACCATGCGAGCAATACCCTCATGTTTGTCCGGTTGAAAATATGCATCAACTAAATTTTCTAGATTCTGGTCATTTAAATAGCTAAACGCTCTTTCCCGGGTCACTTCTTTGATGCCGTTAATAAAAAGAATTTTCTTTCGGCGTTCCTTCGATTTATTGCGTCGCAGTACCACAACACAGGATTCCATTGGAGAATTATAGAATAGATTTGGGCCAAGTCCGATTACCGATTCTATCAGGTCAGCCTCTATTATTTGTTTACGTATTTCTGCCTCAGAATCACGAAACAATACGCCATGAGGCCAGAGCATGGCTGCCCGTCCGGTCTGCGAATTCAGACTTTTAATAATATGCTGAAAAAACGCATAATCAGCGCAACCTTGTGGCGGCACGCCAAATTCGTTGCGCTTAAAAGGATCAGAGCTAAATTTCGTGCGATCCCATTTCTTGATGGAATATGGAGGATTCGCAAATATTACCTCATAAGTTTTTAATCGATCATCTTCTAAAAATTTGGGTTCAGCTAATGTATCACCACGCTGGATATCAAACTCTTCTATGTCATGCAGAAACATATTCATTCTGGCGATTGCACTGGTTAGCAGGTTTACTTCCTGTCCATAGAGTTTAACAGTCCGCCACTCTTTCCCGTCAGATCTTAGATCCATCACAGCATTCAGTAACATGCCACCAGTGCCGCAGGTAGGATCATAGGCGCTTTCACCGGGCTTCAGTGTCATAATTCTGGTCATAAGGTGGACAACTGTCCGGTTGGTATAGAACTCCGCTGCTGTATGTCCGGAATCATCAGCAAATTTTTTGATAAGGTATTCATATGCGGCACCAAGATCATCTTGTTTTACAGCATTGATTCCCAGGGGAATTCGGCTGAAATGTTCTACCAGAGATGCCAGCAGATGATCGGGAAGCCGTTCTTTATTCGTCCACTGAGCATCTCCAAAAACCCCATACAATCGGGAATTGGTTTTCTCAATATTTCTTAGGGCTTTTTGAATAAACTCACCGATATTAGTAGTCGTTTCCCTGAGTTTTTCCCAGCGAGCTAAAGAAGGAATAACAAAGCGATGTTGTTCCGGCAATTCGGCATATTCTTTGTCGCCCTCAGAAAATGTCAGTGCAGCTTCGTATTCATCCTGGTAAACGTCTGAAAGCCTTTTATAGAAAAGCAGCGGGAAAATATACTGTTTATAATCGGAGGCATCGATCTGCCCGCGCAGATGTTCAGCTGCACCCCAGAGCATGCTTTCAAGTTGTTGTTGAGACAGGCTCATAACTGATCTTCTTTGCCAAGTATTTTTCTGATCTGCTTCCCTTTTGCGGTCAGCCTGTATTTCTGCAACCTGCTGTTCGGTTTGTCAGGAATGGTCATCTCGATACAACCCGCTTCCAGAGAAGGCAGCAAATAGGCCTTCCGAAAATGCTCGTCATGCTTTAATCCAAGTTTTTGCTGTAAATCATGCCTGGATAGCTCTCCATCCACTGCTTTTATTACGCTTTTGACTTCCGTGGTGACTTCCGTGGTGACTTCCGCGGCAAATAACGTCAGGGTCACACCTTTATACTTATCAGAAGTCCATTGCGGAGCAAGTAGTTGTCTGTCATCACAAGCTTTTCTTATCAGCATGCTACCGCGGCCAAGCTTTTCCATCATACCGCGCAGATAGAGAATGTGGGCAATGTCAGGGTTTCTTAAAATAGAAATGTGCCCCGAAGCCATAGTTTCTGGAGTTATTCCATCAGGAAAACTGCCGGAATTCCATATCTCGAGCCTATCCGGATAGATATTAACCGAAACACCACCGGAGAAATCGCTGTAATCCCTGTGAGCAAAAGCATTAACTAGTCCTTCTCTCACTGCATCTTCGGGATACAACGAATCATCCTGCCGCACAAGTGACGAACGAGCAAATCGGGAAACTGTTGGGGTATTCCTAATAATAAAAGTATAAACCTGTTCCAGTACTTCCCCTAACGGCCCTTCGAAGGATTTCATATCCTGATAAGCGTTATCAGTCTTGTCAGTCTTATATCTAGCAGCGCGGACTCGCACCTGGGGATATCGTGATGAAGGGTTCTTAGTAAACAGAACATCACCAGCATTAGTTAACCGACCATATTTGAAGACAGCTAGATCTTCCAAGACCATTACCAGGTTTTCCGGGTCACGAAACACTATAAGTCTTGTTTCAAATGTCGCATCGACAGTAGTGTGCAATTCATCACTATCAATATCGACTTCTATATCAGCATTAGAGAACCTTCGTTCCCAGCGTTCAGGCTCAACCTGACGGCGCATTATCATATCTTTTATAATATTCACTGATGCTTTTAGAGTTTTCTCCCCTTCACGGATATAAATACTATTGTTATAAGCATATGGAATATCTTTACCCCCCGGGACTTCTACAATAACAACATCTAGTCCCTGGATTTCCTGAACCTCAAGATAAACAATAGCTTTGGGAATAATCTTTGTTATGAGGTCTTTTTCCAGTTCCAATCTTACTTGTATGGCATTCTTAATACCTATAGGAACACCACCATTTTTTATTCCGCAGATCACATACCCGCCACCCGAATTCAAAAAAGAACATACGATGCGTCCTATGGCATCAGGTTTGCACATTTCTTTAAATTCAACGATCTGGTTTTCACCAAGAAGTAGTAATTTTGAAATTTCTTCTTTGTTCATCTGAACTTTTCCCTTTCAATACTATTAAGAACCTTATCTGGTGGAGAAAAGTTCTCTTCGATAAACCGTTCCGCTTCCTGATAACGAGAGAATTGTACCCTTGTGCGACATCCAGACTTCATATCCAAAGGAAGTAAGAATGGAGTAAATTCTTTCTAATAACTCTTCAATTCCATACACCGAAGAGGACACTAAAACTGTCATTTTTTTATTATTCATAACTCAAATCCTTCTCTCTCCAACAAAACTTCAAGCTCATTTTCAGCGATTTCCAGTTCGCCCAGTTTCATTTTGAAATCGCGTAAAGCTTCTTCAACAGTTATGGTCTCTTCTTCAAGAGGTTTTTGAACGTACCGGGCAATGTTAAGGTTGAAATCATTATCTTTTAATTCATTATATTCGACCCAACGACTCACACCTTCCAGTTCAAAAGCCTGTTGATGCTGTCCTTGATATATCCCATAGATTTCATCAGACTGAACTTCGCTTAAGGTGTTCTGGGCTCTGCCTTTTGTATAAATCTCTTCTGCATTGATGAATAGGACAGGAGCCTTTTTCGGGCTAACCTTACGAAGTATAAGAATACAAGCAGGAATTCCGGTACCGTAAAAAAGATTACCGGCAAGACCTATAACAGCTTCGATTGCACCGATATCCAGCAGTTTGTTTCTAATTTTAGCTTCTGCGCCTGACCTGAAAAGTACACCATGCGGGAGTACAACAGCCATTCTGCCAACAATCTCCTTCATAGATGTATACATATGCATAACCCAGGCGAAGTCACCATTTGTTTTTGGTGCCAGCCCTAAAACATGCCTATTATAAGGATCAGAACTCCAGTTATTGTATCCCCATTCTTTAAGACTGAATGGCGGATTAGCTATAACGCAATCAAATTGTTCCAGCCGGTCAGTAATCAGAAATTTAGGATCTCGCAATGTATCACCTCGGCGGATTACGAAATCCTCCATCCCATGCAGATAGAGATTCATTCGGGCAATGGCTTCTGTAGTTAGATTCTTTTCCTGGCCTTTTAATTTCAGTAGCCTGGGATCTCCGCCGTGCTCTTTAACATGATGTATGGTTTCCAGTAGCATGCCTCCGGTACCACAGGCCGGATCGCAGATCGTTTCTCCTGGTTGAGGATCAAGTATATTAACCATTAGCCTGATAATAGATCGTGGAGTATAAAACTCTCCGGCTTTTTTATTGGCTTTATCAGCAAATCGTTTAATGAGATACTCGTATGCCCGCCCCATATCATCATCTCGGACATTCTGTACTCCCAGTTTAATTCTGTTGAAGTGATTGAGCAATTGGAGCAGTAGATGGTCGGGGAGACGTTCTTTATTAGTCCATGGCGCATCACCAAAGATACCGTAAAGGCGATCATTAGTCTTCTCTATACCCAGAAAGGCAGCTTTAAGAACTTTCCCTATATCTTTTGTAGTAGCAATAACATTTTTCCAGTGGCATCCTTCCGGTACTTCTATTCGATGCTGGTCCGGAGCACGGGCAATTTCTTCATCCCCATAGAATTCAATAGCTGCTAAATATTCTTCATCATAAACATCGCAAATACGTTTAAAAAACAGAATTGGAAAGATATATGTTTTATAATCAGATGCATCAATTGGGCCTGTAATGATATGTGCTGCTTCCCAAAGCCGGCGTTCCAGGTCATCAAGCGAACATTCAGTTGAATTTTCGTTCATTTTTCTATCTGTTTCCCGTTGATTTATTACATTTCTTATATAGTAGTATAAAGAATGCAATTTGGGTAGCAATTTGCTGTATTTAAAACAATTTGGAGACGTTGCACAATCCGTATTGCGCTCATGAAAAAAACAAGTTCGCCCATTTTGATTGTTTTCTCAATAGGTTATCGATATAACCGGCACCCGGAACAGTCATGATTTCTATTATATCGGAACTTACTTTAAGTGAATTCCGGACCACCGTTTAACGCCATGAATTCTTGTCCCTCGATCTGGAACGTCACAGACTTAAGTGGGATTAACTCCCGGATGATTGGTGGCATACAAGCCTTCATCCCCGGTCCGGCTGGCTACTCAAAGCTAGCCATAGTTCATCGATTTTTGTCCGAATCTCTTGTATGCTCGCGGCAAGTTCCGATGGTTTATACTTTCTGCTATCGATCTCTAGATTTAAAGGTACATTCTCCAGAACTGCCCTTTCCAGATAACGCATATAACCGGGGATATGCTCCGGGGTTGGAAACGCGTGCGTGTCACAGGACTTGCCATTGGCAATGACCGTAAGATCTATACCGTTATTCTCATGAAAATGAAAGTTAGTTATGTATTTACCGTTTGCCCTGCACCATTCCACAATTCTATCGATAGTCACTAGCTCGGACAATTCCGATGCCTCATCAGCCGGATGTTTATAATAGAATTTGTCTCCATTTTTATGTGGAACGGATAGCATGCAGTGCCCGCTATCAACCGTAATCTGGATCCGGTTATTGGTACCTGCAAGCAGGATATCAAAATGGAAGATGAGGTAGCCAAGTTCATCAATTTTATAATTATTAATATTTGGGGGGGGCTGGTTCTCTATCCCTATGATAACAGGCCAGTTTTCCTGCTCGATCTGTTCCCCCAGCCTTCGATAAAAAACATTGGCATTTACCAAGGCATTTTTGATCTGTTCCTCATTTGAATGATCCGCTATTTTTGGAGGATGAACTGTTATGTTCACTTTTCCACCCGGATTAAAATCATTTATGGCAGCTGCATAGGCACCAAACACCTGCAACAACGCTTCATGATCTTTAGGATTAGCAGTATCGAGAACTCTTCCTTGAATATCTCGCAAAGGAAAATGAAATTGAATTTTTAATTGATGCAGGTCAAGCAATTGCTTTAGTCTGGAAAATACTTGAGGATCATACTTAAGGACATCACCCTCCCAGTAAAACAAGGCGTCCTTTCCCTTGAACTTCTCCGGTTTGATCTCTAAGCCATTAATAAATGGCAAAAATTCAGCATAATCCGCAAACTGATTAAACCCCAGGCAATGAATATAGAGAACAGCTGAAGCAGCTTTAACTACAGGTTTTAGCCTCTCAATAATAGTTATTTTATTAAGATGGCTGATATTATTAGTTTTTTCTGATAGCGCTAGTAGCTTTGTATTCATTTTTTATCTTAATTATATAGTATGGTTGCAATATTATTTTAATATATCGTTAACTGAGAAAAAATGTTGCACCGGACAAGGCTTGACTAAAACATGCAATAATTCAAATTTTTCATCGATAAAATTGGAGAGAACACTCTTAAAACTTATTAAAGAAAAATTTTATCTTCTCATAATCAAAAAATCCGGGGCAAAAAAATAGAGGATACAGTATTAAGGCGATTCACCGGATAAATATAAATAAAGAGGAAGGATTGAAGTGCAAAAGAAATTTATTAATTATGAAGATAAAAAAGTCGACAAACGCTCATTAACCGAAATAGCCAAAGAAGAAACAAAAACCATAAATTATGTTGAAAATAACATGGATAAATTAATCCGGTTGTATTACCAGCGGGTTAGTCAAAACTATGGCCTGCACTCTATTGTTTCCAGTGATGACGCAATTTTTCTTATTCCAGGATATTCAGTTAATGATCCGGACATTTATTATCCGGCTGCATCACTTCTCACCATGAATATCTATGAAGATATGCTGATCAACCAAAAAAACCTCAAAAACAACACGATCTTGTTCACTGCCGGCGGATCAGGCAGCGGAAAAACCACAGCTTTAAAAAATACCGGTGTCAATATGGCGGATTATGCGATGGTTTATGATTCTACGCTAGCTGATATTAATTTTGCTTCAGGGCTGATTGATAAGGCGCTGAAATTCGGATATAACGTGGAAATCATATTTACACAGAGAGATCCGGTCGAATCTTTTATTAACGGAGTACTACCCAGGGCAATTAAAGAAAGCAGACAAGTTTCAATCAATGCCCATTCTGGAATGCACAGCAAAGTTTTAAACAGTATTATCCAACTTGAGGACAAGTATAAGGACCAAATTAAAACCAGATATATTGATAATACTTCAACTGCCGGAATTAGCAGTGAAACATCGCTTACAGAGCTACCCAGATTTGATTATACTTTCGAACAACTGAAACAAAAAATATTACAGGAAATTACAAGACTTATAAAAGAAGGCCGAATTAGTTCGTCAGTAGCAGAAAGTATTGCACAACAAATTGCCTCAGGAAATTCTAAAAACCAGACCGAAGATATTGCGAAACAACCATCAGATTGGCTTGATCCGGATATATTAGTTTCTATGATCAGAAGTATGCCCTATGTTTTAAGCAAATCAAACAAAGTTTCCCTGCATTTAGGCAGGGGTAAAAGCAGCCAGGCTTTTTATTTTGCAACAAAATACCGTGATGTTAGTTTAGTCGACATCAACCCGGTTTCAAGTACGTTAGCTTATGAAAAAACCAGTAATAACCTTTCCTTTCAACGCAAAACTCTAAACGATACATCTCAGGAAAAACTGGACGGGATTATCAATTATTTAGCCCTGCATACAGAGTATTCTACTAATAATTATGATCCCGCAATTGTTAGAAATATTTTAGAAAACCAAGTGAGCCAGCTCAATGAAGATGGAACTCTGGTTATTAATTCTTTCGTTCAGCTTAATAATGGAAAACAAATAGTCAATCTGGAATTATCAGCGAAATCCAATAATGGCGGCTTATCAGATGCAGAGCTTCTGGTTTCTTTTTCACAGGACGCATATTCTAACTACAACCAGGAACGCAGAGGCTTTCTATTAACAGAAATTCCAACTGATCAGCCAGAAAAAAGAAGCTTTTCTCTACCGCTGAATGATGCAGTAGAATTCTTAATCAGGAAAGATGATCAAAGCTGTTGGAATACTAATTTAAAATACAAATTCACCTTCTGGACCAAAGATCAATTTGAACATGAATTAAGTAATCTAGGGTTAAGATTACTATCTTCCCTAGCTTTACCAAAGAAATCTATCACGGACAAAGCCGTAGACTGGCAAATTTTTGACAATCAAAATACCCCTATTGAGTTACCTGCGATTCAATGGACCGGAATAGCACAAAAAGTTTCAGGGAAAGCCGTTAAAATTATAGAGACTGACCAGAAACCCATAAAGACCCCTTATGTGCAGTTCCGTCATTTTCAAAACATTGAAACTTCTGCTATTTTTGATTTAGCCAGCAGGCCTGGTGGAGATATTGCAGATCTTTTGCCTTATTATTATGATAAAGCTAATAACAAAATATTTGTCATGGCAAAAAAGAATTTTCCCCGCCCCTTGATTAACACTGACGAAAGAGGCAGCAGCAGACTGAATCAATGGGTCAGCGGCGGATATATAATTGAGCCGATAAGTGTTGCTGATATCGATAGCTTTGATACAGAAAAAACAAAGCAGACATTACTGATTAGAGCAGGAATAAAACCCCAGAACATTTTAGCTATTAATCGTGGACCCACAATATACACGTCACCAGGGGGCCTTGATGAAATTGTCTATGCTAAACATATTCAAATCTCTGGGGACCAACCTGACAAAATCAATAATTATTCTGATCTGACTGAATCAGGAACCCTGGAATTTTTTGATATTCAGCAAATTTTAGAGTCCGCACAAACCGGTTCTCTGCCTGAAGCGAGATTAGAACTGAACTGTTATTTTTTACTTCGGTCTTTAGGATTAGTTCCGGAAAAATGGTTGGGCGAAAAAATAGTTTTAATTGAAGGCAAACTACAAGAAAAGACCAGTGTTAACGAGTTATTCGCAAAGGAACCAAAAACTGTATTTCAGAAAACCCAAAACTCCTCAGGTTTCCTGGAGCACATTAATGCAACATTTACAGAAGTTGATTCTGCAAACAATGAACTGGCTGAAGTTACCCGCGAATTTATTATTCCGAAACATCTTAGTACGAATACAATTGTTACTTTACCCGTAGTCCTGCATGACGGCGAGGTATTTATCGGGTTGGAAGAGCGGGACTTGCCGGCACCACAAATTAGAGAAGGCAACAGCAGAATTATTACCGCACCTGCATTTCGACTGCCAAAAAGCATAAATAGCGATTCAGCTGTAAATGCTTTTATAAAAGACAGTTTCGAAGGGACTTTTGACGTAAAGAACATTCACAGGCTTGCCGGGGAATATTATCCGAGTGTAGGTATTACTCCGGAACGCGTAACATCTTTTTTTATTGCAGGTAATGCCTTGAAAGATAATAATATCCAATGGGTTTCGCTAAAAGATACTTTTAGTAATCTGGAAAAGTTCCATGACGGACATCTGGCAATTTCTGTTATGCGATTAGTTCATGCGCTGGGACTGTGGGAAAAATATCTTAAATGAATGCGGGCCAAAAGTCCGCCTAAAGCTTGAGAAATTACCGGTTACATGGTCGGGTTATAAATGCTATTTGCAATTAAAACCGTTTGTTTCTCTGTAAAAGAATAGATTCGAAAACTTCGTTTAGTCTCTGCGCAGCTTTAAAAAGTTGAGATGAAGAAAAATATTCAGCGCGACTGAGGCGTTTACTGCCGTTCATGCTATTAAAACTATCATAGCTCCAATTACCTACCAATGGGTCATGAATAGCAATTACCGGTATCCCTGATCCGAATCGGCCTCCTGATACTAACGCTTTTTCTGCTTCTTTTGCCGTTTGGTCTCCTCCACCTAAGACCAACAAAACATCTGAAGAAGACAAAAATATATTGGATTCACTTCCCCATTCATTACCCCATACGACCATATTGTCACAATCCGCCAGCTTATATCCGATACCTTTACTACTCATAATTCCTGATCGGGATATGTTGTTCTCTTTAGCCATTTCATAATAAGCCCTCACTCCTCCGACATTTGTCATGCCGGAAACTGCTTCCATTTGAGTAAAAAATGACGGCCTTATATTATCTATTAGTCCTGAAAGTATTTGGTTATGAAGACCTAAATCTGTTTTTCTACCGGTATTACCGGCAAATCCAACCCTGATTTTATCATGGGTATTTTTTAAAAAATCATGAAGAGCAACCTGCCTGCCTTTAAACAACTGCTGACTTGGTATTAAGTTGTTTTCTACAAACTCAGCTATCTCATCAACCTTATCGGTATACCAGATACCGTTCTTAAACACCTGAAAAGCTTCGTCCTGCTCATTGCCCATCATAAGAGAAATTACGTGTTTCGATTGGTTTGTGGTTGCGACGGCTTCTGCCAGCGCCCCGGATCTGCCTCCCATCAGGACTAAAAAGTCCAAAGCTTTAGCAAAAATATTGGCATGATCTTCATATCCTTGCCCGGTGATAGCGAGATAATCCATTTTAGGAAAATTCTCAGGGATCTCGTCTTTGATCTTTAAAAGATCACTGATGCCTACCCACGGCATAACTCCTATAGATAACTTTTGTTTCTCTATCGCTTTTATGTGAGCGGCCCTGATGAAAGCCCACATTGTACCGCCATGGACAACAGCCCCGATCCTGTTTGATAAGCTGCCGATGATACGACTGACTGCCTCACTTTGTTCTTCTATCTTTTCTTTCGATGGATTAGTAGGTCCGGAAAACCCTATTTTAAGCAAATGATCCCCCACGTATATCCGTTTAAATTCCTCAAGAGTCAGGGCTCTGGAATTGATACCGAATTGATGGCTCATGAAGCGTCGTAACTGGAGGACTTCCGAATCGAGATATATGCGATGCGCAATTTTTCCTAAAATTGCTTTTACTTCCTTTACATCAAAAAATTCGTTAACGACTTTAATTTTAGAGACTTTGGCGTCAATTACTTTTTTATACATAACTAAGCCTTTCGGATATGTTGTTGATTTTTGGTTTAATAATATTTGGTTTAATAATATATCGAATACTTTATCTGGCTATTTCAAAAACTTCGACTATCCCTTGTAACTGAGATTAAGTGTATCGTGTGCAAATTGCCAATCATATAGCTTTGAATTATACTTAAAATATGAAAAAAATCTTAACCATCCTTGACAATATTGAAGAATTTATCAATAAAAGAGATTTAACAGAAATAGAAGCGGATAATATATATGTAGAACTATACGCCATGCTTGAACGCCTCCGGAATGGCAATTACAAATATACTGATTTTGTTAACCGGAATAAATACGATATCTACAGGCGGACCAGGGAATTCTTTATCTATTTCAAGTCATATTATAATCTGGCCAGCACTATCTCAAAAGTACTGGAAACGTTTGACCTTAAAAACTATCCGCATATCATTGACCTTTGTCCCGGATGGGCACCAAAACTGGAAATAGCGCTTAAGCAACTGGATTATACAGGTGAGGTTACAGTAATAGATTACAGTAACGAGGCTACTAATGAATTAACGGATTTTATACAACTATTCAAACCCGAATTCTCCGTTAACATAATTAATAAAAACATTTATGATTTACATAACACTAACGCAAGCCTTGTTGTTGCAAACCATATTATCGATGATCTATTAATTAACGAATATTGTATCCTGCATGAAAAAAACCTTGTTGATATATACACAACAGAGACTGTTTTTTTAGAGACTATACAGAGAATACCAGAGGAAATAAATATCATTGAATTCATAAAAAAAACAGTATTAACCTTAGATAAATATATATCGAATAACGGTTATCTGATTATTTCGCAATACGGATCACTGACAGACAAGAACCTGGGCATATCAAACTGGGTAAAGCTCATTACAGATGCTTTTCAACAGGTTATTCAGTCCCTAAAAGAAATTGGTTACAAAGATCATTCTCAATATCATTCGGCTGAATTAAATAAATATAAAGAGCGCTATTTTAACAGCAATAATATATTTATACTGAGGAAAAATGAAAGCACTAATTAAAGAAAACGGAATAACCGAATTAAAAAACATCAATTACCCGGTGATTGATAAAAATAAGTATGTTCTGGTGAAAATAATATTATCAGGTATCTGCCGGACCGATAGGCTTGTGGCTGAGAATGCAATTCTCACCCCTCATACAATTATCTTAGGGCATGAAAGTGTCGGAGAAGTCATACAATCATCCGGTCACGGAATAAGCACAGGCGAATTGGTCTGCATCTCCCCGATACAAAGTTGTAAGGATACCCCATGTGGAAACGTTGCTCACGACACCTGCCAAAATAGTCGATTTATGGGACTTAATTATAACGGGTCATTTACTGAATATATTGTTGTTCCCGAATCATCCGTATATCGTATACCTAAAAATATCAAGCACAAAAAAGCTATATTTTTTGAGCCGGTCGCAGCAGCATTGTCTATCTTAAACACCGGGATTCGCCCCAGGGACAATGTCCTTATCCTTGGTCACAGCAGGATAGCAATCCTTGCTCACAGAATATTGAAATATTTAGGATATAATAACTGCTTTCTTGAGACCAATCAGCTTACATCTGAATACGATTTTATAGTAGAAACGGATATTTCAAATGAGAATATATTTAAAGCCCTATTATTGCTTAAACAGCATGGCACACTCATCATTAAAAGTAAATTTCCGCAGGAGCTAGCATTACCTTTGCAAGAATTACAAAAAAAAGAGATAACGATAAAATTTGCCAATTACGGCAGCTTTGATCAGGCTTTGAAATTAATAATCGACGATAATTTTTTTATTGAAGACCTTTATGGTGAAATATTCGACCTGGCAGATTTTAACAAAGCTTTTTACAAAGATTCACTTGATCAGACAAAAAAAATTTTCTTAACCAGTATAGCCTAATGTGTGGAATCATCGGCATCAAATCAACAAACAATCGCATTAACCAGGATGACCTGAATACTGCATTAACTGCTCTAAAACACAGGGGGCCTGACGGGACCGGGATCTGGTTCCGTAATGATCAGATGGTTGCACTGGCCCATAGCAGGTTAGCTGTTATCGGATTAAATAACGGCAGACAACCGATTCCAAATGAAGACAATACAATATTTGTGACCGTGAACGGTGAGTTCTACGAACATAAGAGCATAAGAAAAAAACTTATCAATTCAGGGCATCATTTCCGCACTGATTCTGATAGCGAAATACTAGTACATCTTTATGAAGAATATGGACTGGAATCTCTCTCATATCTACGCGGTGAATTTGCTTTTATTATATATGACAAAAAAAAAGACACGCTCATTGCTGCTAGGGACAGGTTCGGGATAAAACCGCTTAATTATTATAATAATAACGGTATATACCTGGCATCAGAAGCAAAAGCGTTGTTTGCACTGGGAATAAAAAGAGAACTTGATGAAGAACAGCTTTTCCATTCTTTATGTTTTCAATACTGTTCTCCTGACAAAACACTCTTCAAGAATATTATGCAGATTGAACCGGGACATATTCTAATTTATGCGAATAATACGATAACTATAAAAAAATACTGGGACTTAGACTACCCGGACAAAAGCAATGGACTTTCTTTGCAGGATAATATGTCGATCCTAAAAAAAACGCTATTCAACTCAGTTAAGGTGAGGCTCGATTCGGACGTACCAGTCTGTACTTTATTGAGTGGAGGAATTGATTCGGCCTTAATTACTTCTATAGCAAATAATATTAGTGACCATAAAATTCCTGCGTTTACCTTATGTTTTGAGAAAGATACCTATAATGAATATCACCTGGCGAAAAAACAAGCCAGCGAGCTGGGCATCAAGTTTTATCCCGTTCATATTAGTAACCGTGACATCTTAAACAGCTTGTCCGATGCGGTTTTTTATGGTGAAGGCCTGGCGATTAACGGACATATCTCCGCAAAACACCTGCTTTTTAAAAAAGTAAGAGAGGCAGGGTTTAGCGTTGCCCTGACCGGTGAAGGCTCCGACGAACTATTCGCCGGATATCCGCATTTCAGGCAAGACCTTTGTACTGCCAGCCGGGATTTAAAGGCACTTTACTACAAGAACCAGGCTTCCCTTGGAGTACAGCTTCCCTTTGGTCAGGAACTGGACCTTGATTTTATTAAGACCAAACTTGGATTTGTTCCGGCCTTTTTAAGGGCCAAAGCTTCCATTGGCTATAAAATGCACGGATTGTTTACCCATGATTTTTGTCAGGGCAAAGAATACTCAACCATCCTTAATAAAATAATCGGATCTAAAAAGAAAAGCCTGAACGGTTCGATGATCGATAAGTCTTCGTATTTGTGGATCAAATTGACTCTGGCCAATTACATTTTGCATACACTGGGGGACGGGCAGGAGATGTCGGCTTCTATTGAGGGAAGAGTCCCGTTCCTGGACCATAATCTATGCGAAATAACAAAAACAATTCCGATAGATCAAAAGATAAATAGTATCGAAAAATACATTTTAAGGGAAGTAGCAAAAGAATATGTTATTGAAGACATAGCAACCAGACAAAAACATCCGCTCATGTCCCCTCCGGCAACGCTCTATCCAGCTGAATTCAGTGATTACGTCCTGGACACATTGTACTCATCAAACCTGAAAAACTATATTAGCTATACCAGTGTTGAGCGTCTGCTAACGCAGGTTAAAGATATGACAGAAACAGAAAAAACCGCCTATGAACCGGTACTCATGCTAATAACTACAGCGGCAATCCTTATGAACAGGTTTAATCTATGAAACGTGACAGACACATATTAAGCACCATTATTGATATCTCGCAAAAAAATCCTGACAAAACAGCTATTGCCGATGAACATAGGTTAATAAGCTATAAGGACCTCCTCAAAGAAGCTCAGGCTGTTGCGGCGACATTAAAAAATAATGGTCAAGGCCATAGTTCGATAATAGGGATAAGCCTTGATAAATCTGTTGACTATATTATCTCAATTTTAGCTATCTGGCTCGCGGATGCTGCTTTCACGCCTCTGGATAATAGCTACCCGGAAAAAAGAACTCAGCAGGTATTAGTTGAAGGGAATATCAACTTCATTATTTCTAAGGAAAACATATCTCTTTTGAAAGAAAGTGCTCCTGCGATAGCGCATCCATCCTTCAATCCAGACAATCTTGCTTACGTAATATATACCTCCGGATCAAGCGGAATTCCGAAAGGATCGTTGATAACACATCAGGGATTGCCTTATGTGATTAGTGAGCAAATCAAGTATTTTCACCTCAAGGATAGTAGTAAATGCATCTGGTATCTCAACAAAATGTTTGATGCATCTATGTCAGACATCCTGGTGTCGTTATGTTCGGGAGCAACGTTGTATATTCCGGAGAATACAGTATATCAGTCCTTGAATAATCTTTATGAGTTCTTACAATACAACGCTATTTCACTTATGGACATTCCGCCAAGCCTGTTATCTATAATGGATATGTCAAGTATGCCGGAATCATTAACAACTATTATTATAGGGGGAGAAATATGCCAGGCTCAAACAATCAGAAAATGGGCAAAAAAATATAGACTAATAAATGTTTATGGTCCAACGGAGGCCACTATCTGCACCAGTCTGTCGATATGCAGCACAGATTGGAATGCACCGTTTATCGGCAAGCCCTTGGACGGCATTACCTATCATATAAGTAACGAGGGCGAATTGATCATTTCCGGTAAAACCGTAGGAAAAGGCTATATAAACAAGTCTCTACCGGAAAATGACAGATTCATAACATTCAACGGCGAAGCCGCATACCTAACCGGTGACCTGGTCAAATATACAGGGAACAACTACACATTTTGCGCAAGAAAAGACAGGCAATTCAAAATAAACGGAAAACTGATCAACCCCGAAGAAATCGAAGCTGCTATCTCAGCAGTAACCCAAAAAAAATGTGCCGTAATAAAAAGTGAAGGACAGCTCATAGCTTTTATCGGCACGTTGGACGCTGATCTTCAAAAAAATCTAACAGGTATACTACCGGGTTGGATGATCCCCAGCAGAATAATTGAACTCAAAAATATTCCGATTACGCCATCCGGGAAAATTGACTTTTCTCAATTACATTCACACCCTGACTTAAGTGTGAAGCGCTCCGATTCTCTTCACTGCATAAAAAAAGTTTTTGAGAATATTTTAAAAAAACCTGTTAATGATGACGCTGACCTGATAAGCGAGGGGATAGACTCTTTTGGAGTAATTGAGGCAATCGTTAAGCTGGAACAGCTCGGAATATCAATCTCCCCTCAAGTAATTTATGAACAAAAGACTATCAAAAATATAGTCAATACCTTAAGCATAGTTAGTCCAAAAAGTATCGACGCAATTATTGAAGACATTCAAGTCTTAATTGCTGAAATAAAAAAGAATAATACCGCCAATAAAGCTACTCAAAACATCCTTCTTACTGGCGCAACAGGTTTTTTTGGTTCAAGGGTTTTGTATTATCTGCTTCAGAATAAAAGTTTCAATATATATTGCATAATCAGAGGCGGATCTCAGCAAAATATTATGGAAAGAGTTCTAACAACCTTTGAAAGGTATAATCTAAAATTCAAAAAAGAATATCTTAAGCGGATTCATGCAATTTCCGGTGATATCACAAAAAAACATTTCGATATGGACACAGATCGGTACAACACGCTCGCAACAAAAATCGATACAATATATCATCTGGCCGGAGAAGTTAATCTGATTAAAGATTATGATTCGTTAAAAGCTGCAAATGTTACAGGGACAAAAAACATTATAGATTTTTGTCTTAACGGCAATGAAAAGACCTTAAATTATGCATCTACCCTATCGGTGTTTGTAAACAGTGATATAAAAGAAACTACTTTAAAAGAAAATATTGATCTATGCAGTATTAACACGTTATATGGAGGCTATGCCCAATCTAAGTGGGCAGCAGAATATCTTATCAATAAGCTAATAGATCTAGGAATAAAGGTAAACATTTTTAGATACGGACTGCTGACAGGAGATAGCAGATATGGAATAGCCCCTAAAAATGACTTCCTGCAAATTTTCTTAAAATCTTCAGTCAAAACCGGAATAATACCCATCTCGGTTGGTGATATGAAAATGGATATAACCCCGGTTGATATCGCTGCTGGAATTACTGTAAAAATATGTCATAGCAACCATGAGAATACACACTTTCATATAGCCAATCCCGTAAGCCTGAATTACAATCAATTAATAGAATATCTGAGTGATTTTGGAGTAAGGTCCGTAGACTGCATCTTATGGAAAAAAACACTGCTTGAAGCAGAATCATTAAGTAACAGAATTAATATCATTAATCTATGCAGGATTTTTGATAATGATTTTTTTAATATCCATAAAGCAGCCGATCTTTTCCTGGCAACCGGTTTCACGTTTGATATGTCAAACACATTTAAGTTCGTGAGCAAAAAAGCTATAATAAAACCTGATAGAAACCTGATACATCTATACATCAAGGAAGCAATGAAAGTCTGATATGGAAAAAAGAAAAACAACAGGGTTAGTTCTTGGCAAGTTCATGCCGCCACATAAAGGACATTTTCATCTTATCAACTTTGCCAGGAATTACGTTGATAACCTCTATATAATTGTTGAAAAAACAAAAAACGAGCCCATCCCCAGTGAGCTTAGAATTACCTGGCTCAGATCAGCGTTCCCGGAATGTAAGATACTGCATTTAACAGACCTTAACCCGCAGGAACCCGTTGAAAATCCTGATTTCTGGAAAATATGGCAAAATAGCCTAAACAAAATCCTCCCGCAAAAAGTTGATTATATTTTTGCTTCTGAGAACTATGGACACAAACTAGCTGAGTTGTTAGATACTGAATTCATACCAGTAGACATGAATAGAGAATCTGTCCCCATATCAGCAACCCAGATCAGAAATAACCCTGACAAATACTGGGAATATATTCCTGATGCGGTAAAGCCTTATTATGTAAAAAAGGCATGTATTGTCGGACCTGAATCTACAGGCAAATCAACGTTAGCAGATAACCTGGCAAATCATTATAAAACCAAATATGTTCCCGAATATGCCAAGACTCTTATCCACTCTCAAAAAGGAAAACTCAGCTATAGAGACATGAGCAAGATAGCCAAAGGACAATTAGCCCTGGAACGTTCCGTAATTCCCTCCTCTAACCGGGTATTGATATGTGATACAGACATCTTAACGACAACAGTCTGGAGCAATTTTTTATATGGCAAATGTGATAACTGGCTCGAAAAAGCTGCAATAAACAATCACTATGATCTTTATTTACTCATGGATATAGATGTACCCTGGATAGACGATGTGCATAGGTATTCACCCGATAACAGAGACCATTTCTATACAATGATAAAGAATAAACTTATTGAAAAAAAAGCCGGCTTTGTAGAAATAAACGGCACGTGGAACGAACGCCTGCAAAAGTCTATTGCAGCGATCGATTTATTGCTGCAAATATAAAGGATTGAAAAATAATTACCATAAAAAAAACAACTAAAGGCACCATAGAATCTGATATTTTTAATCCGGATCGCAGCGATGAATTCTATACTGAATTTTATTCTGTCGCTGCCGTCGGAAGATTATGGTCCGATATCTTTAAAAAAACCGGGATTGATAACCATACCAGGATAATGGATATAGGCTGTGGAGTGTATCCAAAAGTTGAACTTGGGCTTCATTATACTGGCTTTACCGGTGAGCTATCTATGGTGGATATTGCTCCTTCGATCCTGGTTAAAGCCGTTTCTTTTCTTGATTATATAAATGCGAAATTCAAAGTAACCGCTATCGCTAACACCTTATGGGAACTTAACTGTAAACCATTTAACATAATTACGGCTAACCATTTTCTGGACGACCTGGTAATAGAAAACCATTGCACGACATTCGGAATTGAACTGCGTAACGTATATCACAATGAAAAACTGCTAGCTTCCCTATGGGATAATATCTTGTTAGAACCTGATGCCGCCTATTCATTAATGGACCGATTTGCCGAGCGTTTAGATAGTCTTCTAAATAATGACGGAATTATTGTTCTGGCAGATTATCCAAGCTATTATTATCAGACCAAAGGACTGCTAAAAGTAATTGTTTTTTTAGAAAAATTACAAAAATATTTACAGGGTTCTCTTAGTAAAAAAAGATACAAAAATATTACTTTATTTCGAGAAAAAAAACTTAAATACGGGTGGTTAGAAATATCGCCGGACAATTGCCTCTGCATGAAAAAGCCGTGCATAAAGGATAGGCAAGCATAGCCTCTGCTTGCTAACGCAGGGATTAATATTGAAGATACACAGGAAATGCACAGCCTTCCAGATGCTTTTCTACCTGGAATTTAACCCCGCCCCTGTTAACCGGATAGCTAGTTGTTCCGAGTAATTCATGCTCTTCATAGGCGCACATACTTGCCAGCTTCGTTTGGGGATAGACATAGATTCCTATTGAAGCTGATACATATTCAGGTTTTGTCTCCTTAATCAATTCACAAGTTTCTGCGATTGTTTCTATATTCTCACCCGGTCCGCCAAAAAGTACCGTGAAGGAAAAAGGAATACCGGACTTTCGACATAGTTTTGTAGCAGAAACAATATCGCTACGGGTAAAACCTTTGGAAAGAGAACTAAGAATAGTATCAGAACCGCTATCAATCGTTATTTTTACAGGATGACCCCCGTTAGTGGAGTTAACAAGATCGAGAAGCTCCTGATCGATGTACTTGGGACAAAAGAAACCGGTCCATTCCGTCGTTGATTTAGCAGCGATCATAGCTCGCAGCACTTCTTTAGCGTGATGCAGCGGGTTGTTGAATACAGCATCTACAATAAATATCTTCTTAAACCCTATTCGCTCCAACTGCAAAAATTCTTCAGCCACAACTACCGGATTACGCAAACGAATATGTGGGCCTTCGATAATCGGGTAAGAACAGTAAACGCATAACCGGTTACAGCCGCGTTTAGTTTGCAAATTGCCATCGACACCAAGTTCCAGGTACGGTTCCAGATATCCCCATGATCCGCGAATATAGGAGCTTCTGTGCAGATCAGTTCGTGATGAGATAACTGTTCCCGTTATTTCATGACCTTTATTGAGCAGCCGTATCAGCTCAGCAAATCCAGCTTCACCATCCCCGGCTATAACTGCGTCCGCATTCACCTTGCGCATTATCTGCTCAGGAGAAATACTGGCACCTGCCCCACCAATAGCAATAAGCTGGTTGCTGCCTGCTGCTAAGCGGGCATACTCAATTAGCTCTTTTAGTAATGGTATATAAAAACTACCGGCAACCGTTTGATCACATAAGTTTCTTAGATTGAAGGCAATAATATCGTATTGTCGGGTTTTTACAGTCTCTTGTAACCGTTTTTTTCTTGTTTCAGGCATGCATAGGTCCAAATCCAGGCACTCCACCCGTACATCTAAGTGCGATAAATAACTGGCAAGATAATCAAGTCCGATGGGGTATATTTTGGAGTTATTTCCAGATGGCGTGTTCACAAGAAGTATGTACATGTTCAATTGCCCTCGGTTATGGGGTAGAGATAGCTTCCTATCTTATTTTGATACCAGACGACTTTTCTTAACCATTCCTCGTTACTATCACAATATTCTGTGCTCCTTTTGATAATGTAGTTCGAGGATTTGCTTTCAAGCTGAACACGATCTCCCGAGAGCACTCCTTGATAGAACTGATAAATGTTTGAAGAAAGTTCTATTTCCATATCCTCTTGCTGGCGTGGAAGTTTCAGGGCTGACCTGGTCAGGAGTAGTGCATCACGGAGATACACTTTGTAAATGAGAAACTGAGAGTGTTTTCGGATAAAAGATTCAAGAATTTGCAGAGATTCATCATAAAAAATATCAATTTTACCTGAATAATAAAGATCAATTAAAGCATATTCATCAACCGGCCACCAGATACCCAGCCACTGAGCACTGTAGCAGTACTCCGTACCGCCTTCGGTAATTTCCCGTGCTTTTTCAGTAAAAAGCGAAGTGATCCTTGAAAGAACGGGAAATGTATTCAGATGAGAGCTCTCCATGAAAAATTCGATTATCAAGCGGTAATCAATACCGGCTGCCTCTCTGAGAATAACAATCGACAGCTGAAGTAATTTGTCGAAAAAAAGGAACGATGTCATCCAACTGAAGGCACGGGCCCGTATCCAGTCTTCAACAGGCATTGTCCGTGATCCGATTACCAAAGTTTGAACCTCGGGAACATCGCCTTCGATACTTATGAGCCCGTGCTGATTCACAATACCTACCTCAATTAGCTGAAGGTCATATTTCTCTTGATAATTTTTGTCCCCCATTTCAGAGTTAGGTAAAATACAGAGGTTATTGAACTGAATATTATGGTGTTGACCCTTATCCAAAAGTATCGACACCCCTTGGACAAAAGAATCATAACTCTCTTCCGGCAGACCGAGGATCAAATCTGTCATGGTCGTAATCCCTTCCCGGAAACAACGTTTTTGAACCTCGTGGAACATCTCAAGGGAGATATTATGGCGTTTGATCGCCTGAAGTGACTGATCATTCAATGTCTGAACCGACAGGACTGCGTATGAAGCAAAGTCAGAATGCTCGACGATATCATGGATCTTCCAGAAATTATCAGTGATCGTTTTGGAACTCTCCATCATGAATGCCCGCGGATGACCAGTCTGTCTTCGGATATTCACGCAAAATTCTGCAATTTCTACGTCCCGCGGGAAAACTCCAAAATTAGCGTCTGTGCAGTATACAAGATCTATCTTATTATCGGCGAACCATTCGAACTCACGCCGGAGCAAATCCATCTCGCGGATATAAACCTTACTGGAGAGAGCTGCGCTAAAGTCACAATAGGAACAGCTATAAGGACAACCCCTGTTGGTTTCCCAGGCGGCAAGCCATCTAACTCCAGGGTTTTCGATAAGTTGATCGAATACCCCTGACAGATATGGCGAAGGAATAGTACTAAGTTCTTTAATCTGAGCATTCGGTTTCGCTGATATAAAAGCCCCATCCTGACCAATATAACTTACCCCAGGAATGCCGCTCCATTTTTTTTGAGGAAATTTCTCAAGGATTGCACAAAAACTTGCTTCTCCTTCTCCGTGGCAGACAAGATCAATAAAAGGATTTTGCCTCAAAAAATCCTCGGGCATTTGAGGTACGTGAGGACCGCCAAAAACAATGACCGTTTGAGGTTTGAGACGCTTCAATTCCCTGGCAATTGCCAGAGTAATACGTGAGTTCCAGATATAGGAACTAAAACCAATAATATCGGCGCAGATGAGGCATTTTACCGCCTCGTCTACCGGAATCCTTTTGTAAATCTGAGGCAAAAAAATATACTGTTCAGGATAATCGAGATATTTTTGAGCATAAGCCTGAAGGCATCCGACAGCATACGGCAGATACGCTGCACCGGGGAAATTGCTGCTGATCTGGACAAACCCAACTGCTATTTTAGGATACTCTTTTTTCATGGATATACCCTTCTTATGCTGATTCGAACTTACCGAAGACCTGTGTTGAGCGGCAGTTTCCACAAGCTGACGACTGTTCCTTCAACCGTTTATTCCGAAATATTGTTTCAAGCGAATCAATATCGCTCCAATCCTTGAGTTCCTTCGAATGAACGCCATAGTCACTGGCAGTTGAACTACAGGGAGAAACCAGTCCATCTGATGATATTGTCAGAAAAGCTTTTCCGGGATTGCATTCCTGCATTTCTCCTTTTTCATTACCAGCTGTGCGAGCTATCCAGTCGAGATATTTGTCATTTCCATAAACAACCAATCCTCTTGTAAACAACTCATTTTTTATTCGTAAAAACTCTGATTTAAAAATAGTGACCTGTTCTGGCAACAGGCGATTTTCCGGATAAAACCCCGGACGCATCCGCCCGCCTAATTGGTTAAAACTTACCGCCTCAACACCCCAATCACACAGGGAGTTACAGAATCCTTCAAAATACCGGATATTTCCACGCATAAGGATAGTATTAACTTTAATGCGTAATTTTTTGTTCTGTCTCATTTTTTCTTCATGGAGCAAAAATATATTCTTTTTCACTATTTGAAAAAGTCCCTGATGATTTCTGGACCAATCGTTAAATTCTTCCGGTCCATCAAGACTTATCGTAATCTCATCAAAACAATCCAGGGCCAGTTGTCGAATTCTTTTAGCTTGAAGAGCAATTCCATTAGTAGTAGCACTCAACTGAATACCAAATTTATTAAAGAAAACATGTGACAATTCATATACTGGTTCCCAAAGCAATGGTTCGCCGCCAAGCCAGCTTACCAGTACTTCCCGGTTTGTTTTGCGGCTATAATCACATAATAACTTACCGAATCTGACTGCTTCATCTTTGTCGGTACTTCTTAGAGCTTGCGATGGGTTAACGGGGTGATTATTACTGCCATAGGAACAAAAAAGGCAAGCCCCATTGCAGTTATCAGTGACGTTCCAGACGATAACTAACCTACTCAATTTGTTGACCTTTGATAATTCCGGATAATTAACATACGCTTTCTCTTGATGAAACTATTACTACCACCCGTAAACATTTGATTAGCCGGAAACCACTATAGTTACCAACCAAAATCATAAACAAAAATAGTTATGCTAAAATGAATGAAAATTTTCAAGATTCTCTTCTCCTAATCTCATATTCTCAGTATAATGATAATTATATAATCCGCAAGTTTTAGCCCTTTAAATATAAACATTATGATAGATAAAAACACAGGAACCCAGGATAGACTATCGTTATATCTGTTACGTTCAAGTCCGTATAGCAATTGGAACGATCTGATTAATGCCAAACAAAAAAAGTATCAGCAAAATTGGTTCTATAAACCTGTAGGCATCGAGCTTGAGATCACCAGCCTGTGCAATATCGAATGCAGCGGCTGTGCGGTAACAGATTCTTTTGGCGATAAAAACTATACGCTCAGCCATGACACAATTATGAACGTGCTAGAACAAGCTGCAAAATATGGATTATTTTTCTATACTATCACCGGCGGTGAGCCATTTTTAGCCTTTGATATGATTAAGCAGTTGTTACCCTCAGCCCCACTGGACCTTATGACTCTCAGGACAAACGGTTATGCATTTTCTAATCTGGAAAAAACCAAAGCTATTCTCGGAGAACTCTCTCTCAGCATAAAAAACAAATACATGAAAACAAGTGTTTACCTCTCGCAAGGTCAGCAGAACATTGCAGGAGTGCCCATCATCAACAGCATATACATGTTGACTGGTGCCCTATCCATGCTTGATCCGGACCGTTTTACCCTAAATTTCACTCTCTTTGACAAAAATATTAAATTTGCTGAAGAAATTGATAATGAATTTTTTGAATTGTTAAAAAAATACGATATCCCATTGGACAGGATATTAACAGATTTTACCCATATCAAAGATACCAGGATCTGCTCAACAGCTATAAAGATAGGAGAGCTCAGTGACCAGATGACCGGTATAAAAACTCTTATCGATTTATACAAAAAACAAAGGACCTTGAACTGCTCACACTGTGAGTCACAACTCCAACAGGGATGGATTGGTCCAAGAATGCTCGTCAGAGCCAACGGAGATGTTTACGCTTGTTCAGGATTCTGCCACGTATTCTTGCTCGGCAATATCCATACACAATCACTCCTCGAGATTCTGGAATACGCTAACGCACTGCCAGAACTAAAAGCGGTATTTACCAGTGGCTTAGAAGGTCTGCTGGATTACACTCTTCATCGCTATCCGCAGGTGGCGGAAGAGGTGCTGTCCATATCTTTCGGTCCTTGCAATCTATGTGAGTACCTTGTTAATTTTTTGTCTCAGGGAAAAGCATATCAACTATAGGGGTCAGGATATTCCTGGGGATACCTTTGCCGGGATGGGTATGAAGTGAAAAACCAACTCTATACTCTATTTCTGAAACCACGTAATTATCTCTCTGCGCAGGCTTGGTAATATCGCGGGCAAGCAAATCGATTCCAGCGTATTTAAGTTGAGGGAAAAGATGCAGTATTTCACTTGTTAATTTCAAGTATGAAGGATGAACGCTGTCAGTTACATCTTCACACTGTCCCCCAAAGTATACATTAGAATTATTGCGTAACTGCAAAATTTTGCCCTCAGTCAGCACATCGATATAGTGATATCCGGACTGAGACAACATTCTGGCACCTTCGATGTCTTGTAACCAGATCTCGCCTTCGCATGTCCTACGTGGATACCTGCGGCGATTATTTTCTGCCTGCACCAACTCGTGAATAGAGGATACTCCGTCGCCCACTACACATGGCGGGGTACGTTTAACTATTGCCTGATAGCCTGTAACGGTGGTAAAAAAACGGTAATCATCAGCCTGGGCAAAATATTTTTCTACCAACAACTTGCCCTGTCCGGTGCTTGCTGCTTCCTTAAAAAACAGCATAAAATCCTCATCCGTCTTGATATTGGCAAAAACCCCAATACCGCAAGACCCCGCAACAGGCTTGATAACAACCGGGAATTCCAGTTTTGATTTTGCATAAAAAAGTGCCAGATCAAGCTCATTGTGATCAAACATCCGGCCTTCACAGACTGGGACATCCTTTTTTTGGAGGTACCGCTTCAAAAGGTACTTATCCGAGAGCAGGTCTGCATAATTAAGCGGCACCAAACTGGTATCGGCATTAGCAATTATTTCTACATGCCCATCATATTCAGCTTCTACAATATCCGAACCTTCAATATACTCAAGCTTTATACCCCGTTTAAGCAGTTCTTCTATCATCAGTCGAAAATTAAAATGTATAGTACCTGGGATTTCATTCATAATAGTATATTATAACATTTCCTAACCCCATGACGATCGGGAAGAAGCTGACAGGTAACCAGAGATTTTATTAGCGTATTTCAGTTTAGCTATCTCATCCTCAAGTGCTTGGTTTTTCTGTTCCAGACTGTTTACTTCTCTTTCAGCTCTATTCAGTTCGTTTTCTGTGCTGCCAAATTGCTGCCGTGACAATTTTAATTCTATAATAGCCATATCATATTTTTTCTGCAGGTCATTCATCTCTTCAATAGCTTTGGAATCTACGGTGACTTTGAGGATTTCACTGTAACATTCCAGCAGGTATTCGCAATCTTGCTTGTAAGTTTGCATTTTCCCTATTTTATCTTCCAGTTCTTTGAATCGTTCCTTTATGAGTGGTTCCTCCAATTCTTCAGGTTCATAAGTATCTTTCAAAGCCTGTATCTTTTTGTTTTGCTTCTGGAAATTTTTATCGAGTTCTTCTATCTGATCCTGTAACTCTTTAAGATGCAATTTGCCGAATGCTTCCAGCTTTCTGTCAAAATCCTTATCTTCATAGGTGTAGCCCATATCTGACAATATCTCCCTGACAACCTTTTCATCCTTAACCTGTCCGGGAAATTTCCTTGACCTGACAACCCGTTCCGTAATATCCAGTTTTTGATCTTCTGTCAATTCTTTACCGCTCTGCTGTTCGATAAAATCCGAGATCATACGTCTTGCAGCAACATATTCAGGATAGAACTCTTGCTTTGATTTAAGGTGAATAAACTGTTTTGCCAGGGATTGGACAAAAACATTATAAGCAGCTACGCCATAAGTCTGCTCCTGGCCCTGAGGCGCCGATAGCATTTGTTTTGTTTTTTTGTCGTACTTGAGATAAACAACGACTGCAATATGTTTCAGGTTCCTGTTTTTACCGGAATTTTCCTGCAAGTACTGTTCTATAGCTTCATACATCGCCTTAGCAGACTCCCCGCTGGTCAGCCTTCTTCCCGGACCGGTGTTAATCGCGGGCATGGCTATAGAAGTCAGTCCGGCAGCATCAGCCTTCTTTAGAGCATTGTAGGTTGCTTTTTTAGTTATATCGAAGGCGTCCTCATCAGGGCAATGAGCTGTGCTGACATGCACAAAAGCCTTTGGTTGTGACATATAGTTTTTCATAAGGATATCATAAACTACTGATGGCGAAACATTTAAACTGCTGAGCCCTGCAACCCCTTCTACATCTTCAAATTTACCGGAAAATCTGGATGTTATCCCGGCTTTTTCATCATCTTCTTTACCGAATCCCTCTATAATTTTTTCTTTTACTAAAACCTCCCATACTTGCCCCGCATTATCTCCTAATCTGTCAAATTCGTTTCGGGTAAGTACTCCTCTATCCCAGGGAGACATAGTGACCAAAGCATCCCCGAAAGCATTATCTGCGATTAAAGGAGAGACTACGGTATTCCAATGCTGTTCTATAGCATTTTTTTCCCAGTATGTCTTTCGTGCACCGGTTAAAACTCCTGCGGCAACAGATTCCTTAGAAACAGTATTCTCAAAATGCGGGACAACCCAGGCATCAATATTATTCATTCTCACCATATCGCCAAGGGCAACTATCACTTCCGTTCCCTGAACATTTTCTTTGGTAGCGGTAAGCACATTATAATTGCTTTTTATACCCTTAAAGATACCCGAGGTTATCTCCGACTTTAATTTATAGGTCTTTTCGACATCTTCCATAATTATTTTAAAAAACATTTCTTACTCCTTTTATTTTTTTTGTGAAGAATAATTATTCAAAAAACTTTTTCATATTGGCTTCGGTATCAGAAAGTGTATCATCAAGTTCCTCTATTTGTGCCTTAACTACCTTAACGGCTATATCATCTTTTTTCGCGTTCAGAAAACTGGCTTTTTCTTCATACATCTTCCTGATTTCAGTAATACGATCCTGCATCTTAGTTATTCCCGACTCTGTTTCCACCCAATATCTATGTGATTCCTGGGTAAGCTGGTTGCCAAGATCGGCCATAGCGCGGATCTGCTCTGTTATCTTGTCGCTGGAATCCTTCCATTCAGCCAGGTTGGCCGGGTTTACATTAATACCTTTTAATCCTTTGAACAAAGTTTCTATACCTGATTGATACTGTTTAGTCAGCAAATCGACAGCAGCTTGCCCGCTTATCAGCGGCTCGATCTCGTCAAAGGCCCAATTTTGTGCGGTAAGCCCTTTGCCTGCTAATAGGCTCCGAACCTGGTCCCGGTCAGATTGCGGCTTGGGCTTTTCATCAGAAAAGCTTTCCAGGTAAGCTTCTTCCAGAATCGAAGGAATAATTTTTCTTCGGTCATCTTTTGAACCCAGGACATTAGTAGTAATGATTTCAACTTTTCCGGAATTATTAACCCTTCTGGTCCATTCTTCGGTTTCGAGTGCCTTCAAAACACCGACTAGGTCTGTTCGTGTTACAAGAAAATTCGGGTCCTCCTTAGCAACTTTTCTTTTTCTCATTACAGGATTAACAGCCTCTGTTAGCAAATAATGGAAGTCCGCCAGCTTTTTCAGAAAATTTTCAGTGTTATTTAACCTGGACAAATTTGGATAATTACTGGCTTGATTAACCGCTTTGTACTTAATACCATTAACCTCCAGTGCAGGCTGAACTCCATAAATCAGATAATGAAGCATTTGTTCTAATTCTTTAGCTGTAACATTATTAATCTGTAAATAAAGCGGATACCTGTTAATACCTGCCGGACTAAGCACCTGTTTACCAGGATATTCAGCCGGGTTACAGGTAGCCACAACTCTGCACATATCATGCATCGTTCCATCTGATCGTTTGAAAGTCTGGTTTTGATCTTCAGAAAGAGTAAAGTTTCTATCAATATCAGAATAAGAATTGGTACGTTCAAGCGCATCACTCCCGGCTTGATTTACCTCATCCTGTATGCACAGATGGCCATGCCGCATAGTCATGACATATTCCTTTTCCAGGAACTTCCAGGAAGAAGAAGGTATCTGCAGGTTTTCCAGCGCAGCTATCTGCTGGGCTTCCTCTTGAGTCAGGGATCTTTGTTGATCTTTGGCTTTAGCCACAATTGCAGATGTTTCTTCGGTAACGATCTTATCAGGGTCACCCATGATGATCCGGGTATATACTTCGGCCAGAGTTTCATCAGAAGGGACATATTGCCCAATAATGCTCATGGCATCGGATTGGCCATTATAGTTGACCTGATGCGTAGGCCAACCCAAGTTAGCTCCAAGGAAGTTAAAGCCGGCAGTTTTAGTAGTAGCCGGTAACCCTTCCACCAGCGTGCAGATATCATACTTCAAACCAATAGCCATGTTAGTCAATAGTTTGACAGTTTTCTCATCCATACATAGGTTATTGGTATCCTCAAGCTTCGGGATATACTTGCGGTCCTCTTCCGGAATGTCTTTCATGATATCTAATTTAATATCATGGATATAGAAATACCTGCCATCAGCTGAAGTCTCCACAACCGACGGCAAATATTGATCGATCATACGTTGTTTTGCCTGACTGGCATAATATTGAGCTGATGTTGGCGAAGAGGTATTCGCAGGATCAATTTTCGCTTTTACAGAATCCCTTATCAAATTTTTCACTATAGTCTTATGTGCAGCGGCGTTAAAACTAATATTATTTATTAATGTTTCGGCATTTGCTTTGAATACAAGATTATCATTATAGGGGTTTTCAAAGAGTTCCTTAATCGTATTAATATCCCTGCCGAAAGTTTCTTCCAGATAGAACTCTTTGTCAACAACACCCAATATTTCCAGTTTTAGATTCGCAACAACTTTGCGGTCTTCTTCATCGAGAATAAACCTGTTGGTATAGAACAGATCTATTGCCCTCAAAAAAGTATCCGTAGGGTTGTTCTGGAAGTTGGTAGTTTCACCCGAAGCCCGGTTATAACTTTCAAAATTAGCCAGAAAGTTCAGGAAAGCATGAATATCACGGCGGGTATAGACAAGTTTCTGTTTGCGGTTGCGGCATAAAACATTGGCTTCACAATTAGCCTGCATGGCATGATGGAATCTGGAATAAAGCACAAAGTATTTCTGCAGGTCAGCATTCGTTCCCAATTGGGGAAACAGAGGTTTTACCTGTTCTGCCTTATAGAGTGACCCTTTATGTACCGTATTCGGGTTGTTTCCATAAATAAGAAACTCTATCATTTCGTTAATCTGCTTCTGGTCAGGAGACTTGATGGTATATTTCTTTACCCGGCGCATTAAATCAGGAGAACCCTCTTTACGGCCAGCGTAAGTCATATCATTCTGCGCCATGCCCTGAAAAAATTTAGGGTCGACTTTTTCATTTCCTTCACCATGGATTGACATATTCATGGCTAATTCCGCCAAGCGTATCTTGCGACCCGGTTCCAACGGTGCATTCAGGGAAGATCTTGTCTTCATCGAAGATGTATTAGCTTCATCGTGAAGCAACCAGCCTCCATGGTAAGCTGCCTCCGGCAATGCACCTCTTACGAAAGTAAAGGGCTTATCAGAAATCTGCAAGTTCTCAAGTTCGATAATCTTTTTTACATCAGGTTCGGAGATCTGTCTCTGAAAAACCACCATACCTTTCTTATAACGGTATTTGTTGATTATCTCCTGTGTCCCTAAAGTATATCCGCTGATATCAGGAGAATGCATTATTTCATAGAGCTTCTTCTGTTCACCAGCTGAATTAGGCACAAACCTGCCAAAAATATCAGCAGTGCTGGTACGGTTGGAATAATTAATTTTCCAGAGCGGCGCTCCGACTAAAGCCGCTGCAAGAGTGAATCCTAGCGTTTTTGCCGCACCGGTTACACCTTCCAGCAACGGGTTAGTTTTCCTGACATAGGCTGATAATATTTTGTAAACAATATCAATTGTATTATCGTCAAGACAAATATTCTTCAATAAATTACGTAGGTTTGGTATCTTATTTTTTAATTTTGGGTCGGTCACTTGCATTCTCGGAACACATTTGTCCAGAAAATATAGTAACTTACCATCCTCTGATATGCTAAAAGGGGTATCAGCATTAAAGGACAAAGGACTCTCAAACATACTGATTAATTTTGACAACATAAAAAATCTCCTTCACTTTAAACTATTATTATTCCTTAAATCCAAGCCTATATTTTCGGCTACTCGTATTATTGGGTTAGGTTGGGTAAAAACCTGTTCCCCGGTATAATAATATGGATTATCAAGAATATCCTTGATGACTGCCGGATAGAGCATGTTAAAATCAGTGGGCTCAAGACAACCGATTGATATCGGATAATTCCCGGTTATCCCGGAAGTAGCTGATCCGATGCCAAAAGCTACCGGCAAGGGCAAAAGCCCTTCTTTTGCTAACCCAAACATTAACCTGGAAAGCTCTGTTGGCTGCCCGGAATCTCCATCAGTAATAACAGTTAAAAACTTGAAATATTCTGTCCGGGCCTTGAGACTGTCATAACAGTATTCTATAGCCGTTGCGTCGTTAGTTCCGCCGGAACACATATGTAATATGGCACTCAGTCGCTTACGGGTTTCATCTCTTAGGTCTTCTTCATAATCCTTAAGGGTCCGCGGACTGTAATTAAAGACAGTCAAGGCATTCTTGATGCCCATCCTCTGTAAGCCCCAGATAATTTTACTCACTCCGTTAAAAGCATGATCGATCTTACTGCCATCCTTATCGGCAGGCTCATCCATAGAAGCAGATATATCCACTACCTGATGAAAGGCATAATCATAGCCTTGCGGCAAATCCCTGTCCCCAAAAACTTTGTATTGCGAAGGATTGGCTTCCATCTGCATTGCCAGGTCCATGCTCACATAAGGACCTGTGTCCAACCCGTACTCAACCTCATTATCATCATTTTTCTCCAGAGCCTGGCCCATCAGATTAACAAAGGTACTTATGTCATCGGAATAGAAGGTATTTACCGCTTCAAAAGCATTTAAGCTTATATGAACCTCATCGGCAATATTATTCAGCGTTCTGGACAACGCTTCACCTTTATCCTTAAGGTCCTTGAGTTCTTCAGGTGTCAACTTGTCCTGTTCATCCTGAGCTGTTAAATCATTTCTATTTTCTTGAGTTATTTGATTATTAACAGTATTGTCGGTATTCACGTTATTGTCTGTATCATTACCAGCTTCTTTACCCGAAGCATTCTGATTTGCCGGTGCCTGATTACTTTTTTCCTCCATTTTCTGCACCCAGGCCTCCTCGTCAAAGGAAAACTCATCGCTCCCGCTGCCGCCCTGCTGAGAATTGTCGCTACTCTGAAGTTGCTGATCAGCTTGCGGTTTCCCGTCCTGCGATTGCTGCTTAAACTTGCTTTTTGAAGCAGCTTGGACTTCTTTAGTTGCTTTTTTAATTTGTTCCTTGGCTTTGTTCTCTATTTCTTCTTTTTTAGTTTTATCCAGATTTTGCTTAGCTTTTTCCAGTTTCTCTTTGATCTCCGGAGAAAGCTTATCCATATCGAGCTGACCGTTCCAGTCTTTAGGGATAGCAGCCTTGTCATTGGTTGCGGGATCCTGGTCGCCTGGCTGCTGATTCTGTTCGTCCTGGTTTTGTCCGGCTTTACCTGCGGACTCACCAGCTCCTTGTCCATCCTCTTCTTCAGTCTGGTCATTCTGGACTGACTCTCCCGTTCCACCTGGCTGCTGATTCTGTTTGCCCTGGTTTTTCCCGGCTTTACCGGCGTCACTGCCAGAGCTGCCGCCATCCTGAGATGAAGCATCCTCATCAGATTGGTCAGCACCGCTACCGCCACCGCCAGTCATCTGCTGTCCCTGCTGTCCTTGTTGGCCTTGTTGGCTCTGTTGCTGTTGCATTGCATCATTGATCTGTTCAAGAAGCTCTTGTAACTGGTCAGATGTCAACTGGTCCAGCACTTGCTGCTGAGTATCTTCATCCATCATCATCTGTCGGGATTCTTCAAGTTTTCTGGCATCTTCCAGCATTTCTTTGTAGCCATTTTTCCCATCCCAGATTTCTTTAATCACGATTTCGAAAGATGCTCTGGCCGAGCGGTATATTTCGTCTTCGTAGTATTCTTTCGGCCTTTCCTCGTAAGCCCGGACAAAAGCATCTTTGGTCCGGTCCAGAAGCGACTGGACTTCAGGTTCCAACTTGGAAGAAAACTTACCGGTATGCCAAAACCTGATTATCTCCGAAGTATACTTAATAAATTTGGGTACGTAGCCCAGTACCTGTTTCATTTGTTCTAATAAGACCGGCTGCCCGAAAAGGTCAGTATTTTCCTGCGTAAACATGGGATCGTAAAAATCTTTGACCCAAGTTTTGAAACCTGGGAACAAGTCTTTCAAACAATCATTATCTTTGGGGTCTTCTATTGCATTGCCCAATGTGCTTAAACCAAGAACTTCAATACCATCTTCTATTTGTTTGGAATCTAACATTTCATTAATAAAATCAGTATATTTAGTTATAACATCATGAATTTCTTCATGGCCTGCAACAAAATACATATTTTTTATATTTTTATCCAGATTGGCTGCGTCAAAAGGGATCATTGCCGGATCAAAAGTTATCCGATGATTATTGGGGTCCTGAAAAGACCCTCCTCCATAGTTGCCCCAGCGCACATCAGATATTTTTCCCATGCCTACTGAGCGGACGATTGTTTTAAGCTGACCCAGCAACCACTGCCCGAAAGAGGAGGTTTCCGGATTGTGATAAAAATCCATCAGCATTTGCTCGATAAGTGCCTGTTTTTTAATATTCTCTGATGATGCTATAAGCTTATACATACAGCTTGATTTCCGTTCAAACAGAATTATTATGAGATCCTCGTATTTGTCACAAATAAACTTGACTGATTATCGTGTGGTTTAAGTGAACTTTGCAAACAAACTTATCTAGTTATCGTGTGGCACAAGTGAAAGTTGCAAAATATATATCGGCCCCAACTCCTAAATAGAAAATTCACACAAAGATATAGGAATGTATAGGACAGATTTTTGCCAAAAAATTTACTAAACCCTGGATGGTTTTGATTTTTTA